>JBAXNJ010000268.1:0-2971 GCA_037133815.1 Betaproteobacteria bacterium | reverse complement strand
AAAACTTCTTGGCGCCTGACTTTGAGTAACCTCTCTCCACTAAGCTATAACACCAACAACCTCTACAACAGCAGCAGTTTGTACGAGGACAGTACCACCCGCAATCGCAACTGGACCAATATTCAAATTCGACTGGAGAAAAAATTATGACAACAACCCACGACGGCGCTTGGTATGACCGCATGTACAACAACCGTGCTTTAGTGCCTGAGCATGAAATACATTTCGCGCGTTGGCGTGACACATCTGAGATTGCGCGTAAAGAAAACCGTTGTTTCCAAGACGTAGCCTATGGCCATGGCCAAAACGAATCGCTCGATATATTCCCAGCCAACACCACGCACTCTCCTAAAGGTGCACCCGTCATGGTTTTTATCCATGGTGGCTTTTGGCGTTCTTTAGATAAGGCTGACCATTCATTTGTGGCGCCTGCTTTCACCACACAAGGGGCTTGCGTGGTGGTGCCTAACTACGCGTTGTGCCCTGCAGTCACAATTTCGCAAATCACGATGCAAATGGTCAAGGCAGTGGCTTGGGTGTTCCGCAACGTGCATCGATTTGGGGGAGACCCTAAACGCATTACATTGGTAGGGCATTCAGCGGGTGGACATTTGGTCACGATGCTTTTAGCGTGCGATTGGCGCGCATACGACTTCGCCTTGCCGCATGATTTGGCCAATAAAGCCTTTTCTATTTCAGGTTTGTATGAATTGGAATCCGTGCGTGCCACGCCATTCTTAAAAGACAGTTTGCGTTTGACCGAAGAGGTCTCGGTGAACAATAGCCCCGCATGGATGCCAGCACCTAAGCACGGCAAACTGTATTCGGTGTGTGGTGCATTAGAGAGTGCGGAATTTATTCGCCATAACTCGCTCATACAACAAGCATGGGGCAAAACCCATGTACCTGTTGCGGAATCGATTGAAGGCTTGCAACACTTCAGCGTGGTGGAAGCCCTTGCTAACCCTGGCCACCGCATCCATGCGTTGGCCAGCGAACTGCTCGCCGCTTAGTTACATCAGCAGGTGTTCACCTGCGTTGTCACCACCCAAGATGACGTAGTTCACCTTGCGAATATCCATCAGCTTGGTGCCGCCTGCATAGCTGATGGAGCTTTGCACGTCTTGTTCCATCTCAATCAAGGTATTGGCTAACTTACCCTTGATAGGTTCCAAGATGCGTTTGCCTTCGACGTGCTTGTATTCGCCTTTGTTGAAGTCAGACGCCGAGCCGTAATACTCTTTGAACATTTCGCCATCGACTTCCACGGTTTTACCGGGCGACTCTTCGTGACCTGCAAAGAGTGAACCAATCATCACCATCGATGCGCCAAAACGGATGCTCTTGGCAATGTCGCCGTGGCTACGAATGCCACCATCGGCAATGATGGGCTTGGTGGCTACACGTGCGCACCATTTGAGCGCTGACAGTTGCCAGCCACCTGTACCAAAACCTGTTTTGAGTTTGGTAATACACACTTTGCCAGGGCCCACGCCAACTTTGGTGGCGTCAGCGCCCCAGTTCTCAAGGTCAATCACTGCTTCTGGTGTGGCGACGTTACCTGCAATCACAAAGCTTTTCGGTAACTTGCCTTTGATGTAGGTAATCATGTCGCGCACGCTGTCAGCGTGGCCGTGTGCGATGTCGATCGTGATGAACTCAGGCGTCATGCCTGCAGCATGAAGAGCATCCACCGTGGCGCGGTCGGGTCCTTTGACGCCTAAAGAGATAGAGGCATAGACACCTTTTGCATGCATGTCGCGCACAAACTTCAGGTTGTCTAAGTCAAAGCGGTGCATAACGTAGAAATAATTGTTCTGTCCTAGCCAGATACAAATTTTTTCGTCTATGACGGTTTTCATATTGGCGGGAACGACGGGAAGACGAAATTTATGTCCCCCTAATTCAACCCCCGCATCACATTCAGAACGACTCTCCACGCGGCATTTGCGTGGCAGTAACAAAATATTGTCGTAATCAAAAATTTCCATATCCCAAGCTCCAGAAAATAACGTTCGAAGATTGAGCGCTTGGCTTGGTCGGATTTTTATCGCGCAAAATGCAGACAATAAAAAACCGAGCGCAAGAATCTTGGGCCCGGTGGCTGATTCTAACAGCGCTTATCTGCAGCAAAATAAAGCGCCTTCTAAAATCACCCAATGCATTTCCCAACGGGGGTCGACACCCCAACGCCTAGTGGCGCCCATCCCTCAGTCCTTTTGTTACAAGGCCTCAACGACGAGCAGTCTGCTGCAGTGACTTTGCCGGCTGACCACGCGCTTATCTTGGCGGGTGCTGGTTCTGGTAAAACCCGCGTGCTCACGACCCGCATCGCTTGGTTGTTGCAAACTAGGCAAGTTTCGCCTGGCGGTGTGTTGGCCGTCACCTTCACCAACAAGGCGGCGAAAGAGATGCTCACACGCTTATCAGGCATGCTGCCAGTGAATGTGCGCGGCATGTGGGTGGGCACCTTTCACGGGCTGTGTAACCGGTTTTTACACGCCCACTGGAAGTTAGCCAATTTACCGCAAACCTTTCAAATCTTGGATACCCAAGACCAGCTCAGCGCTATCAAACGATTGAGTAAACAATTTCAGGTGGATGAAGAACGTTTCCCACCCAAGCAAACCATGTGGTTTATTGCTGGGTGCAAAGAAGACGGTTTGCGACCTAAAGACGTTGATGTACGTGACCCAGATACACGCAAAAAAATCGAGTTGTACGAACTCTATGAAGCCCAATGCCAACGCGAGGGCGTAGTTGATTTTGGTGAATTGATGCTGCGCTCGTATGAACTCTTGCGCGATAACGATCCGATCCGTGAACATTACCGCAGACGCTTCCGACATATCTTGATTGACGAGTTTCAAGACACCAATAAATTGCAGTATGCATGGATCAAGCAACTCGCAGGCCCCGTGGCACAAGACGGCGGTGCCGTATTTGCTGTCGGCGATGACGACCAAAGCAT
>JBAXNJ010000267.1:0-2993 GCA_037133815.1 Betaproteobacteria bacterium | reverse complement strand
CAGGGGCGTAAAATAATCTTATTGTCGTTGCCTATATCTATGGGTGGCATTTCTGCCCTTTGGGCTTGCTCTTACCCACAATTTATGTCGTCCTCTACCCTCCACCCCATGCTTAACGTGGCCGTCAAGGCCGCACGCGCCGCAGGCGCCATCATCAACCGCGCGGCTCTTGATGTGGAAGCGGTTCGAATTTCACAAAAACAAGTCAATGATTTTGTGACAGAGGTCGACCATGCCAGCGAGCAAGCGATCATCGAAAACTTGCTTACCGCCTACCCTGACCACGGCATCTTGGCTGAAGAATCAGGTAGCCAGCACGGCAACCCCAACGCAGACCATATCTGGATCATCGATCCACTGGACGGCACGACCAACTTCATCCACGGCTTTCCTGTCTATTGCGTCAGCATTGCATTGCAAGTGCGCGGCAAACTCGAACAGGCCGTGGTGTATGACCCCACACGCAACGATCTTTTTACCGCCACCAAAGGTCGTGGTGCCTTCATGAACGAACGACGCATTCGCGTGAGTAAGCGCGTGCGCTTGGACGAATGTTTGTTGTCTACTGGCTTTCCCTTCCGTCCTGAAGACGACTTCGACAAATACTTGCGCTTGATGGGCGACATGATGCAACGCACAGCAGGCCTGCGTCGCCCTGGTGCTGCCGCGCTTGATTTAGCGTATGTAGCAGCGGGCTTTACCGATGGCTTTTTTGAAATTGGTTTGCAAGCCTGGGATATGGCGGCTGGTGCACTGCTAGTCACCGAAGCTGGCGGCTTGGTGGGCAACTTCACGGGTGAAGCCAACTACATAGACCAAAAAGAATGTATGGCTGCCAACCCTCGCATTTACGCGCAAATGGTTCCACTTTTGCAGAAATATTCCAAATTTGCATCTGCAACTGAAAAAAATGAAGTGTCAGAAACAACCAAGACACTGCGCTTGGCCTCGGCTTCAGAAACCAAGTGATTTTTATTTCAAGCACACCTTAGAAACTCAGTGTCGCGCGTGAAAAGTTTTTATACGAACGTCAGCTAAGCAGCATGTCAGACTTCTCAGCCCACACCCCGATGATGCAGCAGTACTTTCGGCTGAAAGCCGAGTACCCCAACACGCTGCTCTTTTATCGCATGGGCGATTTTTATGAGGTGTTTTTTGAAGATGCTGAAAAAGCAGTTCGATTACTAGACATCACCCTCACGCAACGCGGACAGTCTGCCGGACAGCCTGTGGTGATGGCAGGCGTGCCCTTCCATTCGGTTGAAACCTATTTGGCGCGTTTGCTCAAACTCGGTGAATCGGTCGCCATTTGCGAGCAAGTGGGCGATGTTGCGACCAGCAAAGGTCCCGTTGAACGCAAAGTGGTGCGTGTCGTCACGCCCGGCACTTTGACAGACAGCGCTTTGCTGAGCGATAAATCTGAAAGCTTTGTGTTAGCGGTGCACCAAAGCGAACGCGCGGGCATGGGACTGGCTTGGATGAGCGTGACACAAGGCGTGGTGTATTTGGCCGAATGCGATAGTGCTGAACTACCGCAATGGGTTGCCAATGTGGCACCAAGCGAATTGATTTTTAGTGCAGAAGTTAGCCCCGTGTTTGAAAAAACAATTCAAGCGCTAGCTGACAGCATGCATCTGCCTATTCAACTGCGTCCTGCATGGCAGTTTGATTCTGCGTTGGGTGCACGTGAACTGCTTGCGCATTTACAAGCGGCATCTTTGCAGGCTTGGAATGCACAAGACGTGGCACAAGCGCATGCCGCCGCGAATGCTTTGCTTGCCTATGCTAAGCACACTCAAGGCCGAGCATTGACGCATGTGCACAAAGTGGTGGTGGTGCGAAACGATGCTCTCATCGATTTGCCTCTCAGCACGCGACGTAATTTAGAACTCACCCAAACCTTGCGTGGAGAAGAATCTCCCACGCTGTTCTCGCTACTCGATACCTGCATGACCGGCATGGGAAGCCGCCAACTCAAGCAATGGTTGCTGTCCCCAGAACGTGACCGCACACATGCCACTATGCGCTTAGATGCCATTGCTGCGCTTCAAGACACGGCATTGCATGAACCCTACAAAGCGTTGCGCAATGCGCTCAAGGGTTCTGGTGATGTACAACGCATTAGTGCCCGTATTGCCCTGCGTCAGGTCCGCCCCCGTGAGTTAGTGGCTTTGGGTATTGCTCTACAAAAAGCTTTGCAAATTCAACCTTTTCTTCCTAAGAGCCCGCTCCTTCAGGCCTTGGCGAAAGACATGTCCGTCAATCCAGAATGCAGCACCTTAATTACACGCGCGTTGCTTCCAGAGCCTGCCGCATTGCTTCGCGAGGGCGGGGTGATTGGAGACGGTTACGACAGCGATTTAGATGAGTTGCGCGCCATCCAAACCAATTGCGATGATTTTTTGCTCGCCCTAGAAACCCGTGAACGTGAGCGCACTGGTATTACTAATTTGCGCGTGCAGTTCAACAAGGTGCATGGCTTCTACATTGAAGTTACACAAGGGCAAATGAATAAAGTGCCAGAGGACTACCGTCGTCGCCAAACGCTGAAAAACGCGGAGCGCTTCATCACCCCCGAACTCAAAACGTTTGAAGACAAAGCCTTAAGTGCGCAAGAACGTGCGCTGGCACGTGAGAAGTTTTTATACGAGCAACTGCTTGATTTGTTGCAAGCGTTTGTGCCAGCGCTCACGCAGTTAGGTAGCGCTATCGCCACGCTGGACGCTTTGTGTGCACTGGCAGAACGCTCTATTACCTTGCATTGGTGCGCCCCCACTTTTATAAATACGCCTTGCATCGACATCACACAAGGACGTCACCCCGTGGTGGAAGCCAGACTCGCCGCAACCCATGGACGCACCCATGACGGATCTGCCAAGACCTTTATAGCCAATGACACGCATTTAGGGCCTAGCCAGCGGATGCAAGTGATTACGGGCCCCAATATGGGGGGTAAATCGACCTATATGCGACAGGTTGCATTGATTGTGTTG
>JBAXNJ010000266.1:0-2995 GCA_037133815.1 Betaproteobacteria bacterium | reverse complement strand
CTTTGCGCTCTGGGCAACACATCTACGCCAAAGGGCGTGATTTGATCGTGATGGCGATGGTCAATCCGGGAGCTGAAGTGATGGCAGATGGCCATATCCATGTGTACGCGCCATTACGCGGCAAAGCCATTGCAGGTGCCCGAGGCGATGAAACTGCGCGCATCTTTACATCTTGCTTGGAAGCGGAGTTAATTTCTATAGCAGGCACCTACCGCACCAGCGACACACCGCTACCTAAAGAAGTTGCAGGCAAAGCTGCACAAATCTCTTTGCAAGGCGATAAGTTGGTAATGCAAAGGTTGTAAAATTGATGGTTAAATTTTTATAAGTAATTAAGGGTTGATTCATGGCAAAAATTGTTGTGGTGACTTCTGGCAAAGGTGGCGTTGGCAAAACCACTACCAGCGCTAGTTTTTCATCGGGTCTGGCTTTGCGTGGCTTTAAAACTGTTGTGATCGACTTTGACGTAGGTTTACGTAACCTCGACTTGATCATGGGATGCGAACGCCGCGTGGTGTATGACTTCATCAACGTGATCAACGGTGAAGCCACTTTGAACCAAGCTTTGATCAAAGACAAGCAGTGCGACAACTTGTTCGTGCTCGCAGCTTCACAAACCCGCGATAAAGACGCTCTCACCAAAGAAGGCGTGGAGCGCGTGCTCAATGACCTCAAAGGTATGGGTTTCGACTACATCGTTTGCGACTCCCCTGCTGGCATTGAAATTGGCGCCATGATGGCTATGCATTTTGCAGACGAAGCCTTGGTGGTTACCAACCCCGAGGTGTCTTCCGTTCGCGACTCAGACCGCATCTTAGGCATGCTCAGCAGCAAAACATTGCGCGCCATTGAAGGCGGCGAGCCCATCAAAGAACACTTGCTGATCACCCGCTATAACCCTAGTCGTGTTGAAGATGGTCATATGCTGTCGCTTGAAGATATCCAAGACATCCTGCGTATTCCTTTGATTGGTGTGATTCCAGAATCTGAAACTGTTTTGACGGCATCCAACCAAGGTTTGCCAGCTGTGCACCTGACGAACACCGATGTGTCAGAGGCATATAAAGACGTTATCAGCCGCTTCTTAGGAGAAGACGTTCCCCTGCGATTTACCGAACACGTGAAGCCCGGTTTGCTCAAGCGTATCTTCGGAGGGAAATAAGCCGATGTCTTTACTTTCCTTCTTGCTTGGCGAAAAGAAAAAAACCGCCAGTGTCGCTAAAGAACGCCTGCAATTCATTCTTACGCATGAACGCACTGGGCGCAACCCGCAACCCGACTATTTACCTGCGCTGCAGCGCGACTTGGTAGCTGTATTGTCTAAGTACGTCAATATCAATCCGCAGGACATCAAAGTTAATTTCGAACGGCATGACAATCTTGAGGTGTTAGAAGTCAAAATTGAGTTGCCGGATAGCGCCTAATTAACCGCCCTTGCTAGGACGCTTGCCAGGATTTTTTTTGCTACGTGTAGAAACACCGCGCTCTAAGCTGACGCGCTGACCGTGACCACCAGTGCGTGCAGATGTACCAGGTAATGGTGTTGGTGCAGGAGTGCGCTTGCGATCGGCTTCTGTAACGATTTTGTTGCCCATGTTGTTTTCCAGGAAAAATAAAGTGTTGCTATTTTATGTCGTATTCTTGCGCTTTTGAATCTGAATGAAGACTGATATGACCACTATCGTTAACTATTACCTCGCCCCACAAAGTCCATGGACCTATTTAGGTCATCAGCGACTTATGAATATGGCTCAACAGGCAGGCGCTCAAGTGCGGGTCATACCTATGGATTTAGGAAAAGTATTTCCCGTTTCAGGTGGCTTGCCACTGGGACAACGTGCGCCGCAGCGTCAGGCTTACAGATTTGTGGACTTGGAACGGTTTAGCAAGCATTTGCAGTTGCCTTTGCATCTCAACCCCAAGTTCTTCCCTGTTGCCGGTGACGATGCAGCGCGCTTGATCATTGCTGCGAACATACACCACGGTAGTGCGCAAGCAGCCAAGCTTGCTGGGGCAATATTGGCCGCTGTATGGACGCAAGAACGCAATATTGCGGATACCCAAACCCTTGCTACACTTTTAACGGAGAACCAACTCGATGCTGCATGCTTAGAACTATCACGCAGCGCTGAAGTGCAGAAACGCTATGACGCCAACACGCAAGAAGCGATTGATGTGGGTGTATTTGGTTCCCCCACCTATGTCATAGATGGCGAATTGTTTTGGGGCCAAGACCGTCTCGACTTTGTGTCTCGTAAATTACTAGGCAAGTAATTCAATAAAGTACAGGCGTAAAAAAAGGCGACTTGCGTCGCCTTTTCTATGCGTCAAGATTAACGATCAAATTTTGGCTTAGGGGTACGTTTCTTTGCATCGAACCCACCACCACCAAAAGGCTTACCGCCACCTGATTTAGGACGCGCAGCTTTTTTGTCAAACGGCGAACGTTCACCTTCAAACACAGGACGTGGTCCGCGTGCAGGACGGTCATCAAAACTACGCGCAGGTGCTGCAGCAAAGCGGTTATCGCCGCCAAAGTTAGAACCGCCGCCGTGGTGACCGCCACCAAAGCCGCCGCCACTTTTACCGCCAAAACCACCACCGTGGTTACGACGTGGCGCATCAAAGTTGCCAGCGCCTTTGCGTGGTGCGAAGTCACGGCCACGCTCAACACGTTGTGTTGGCTCTAGGCCGGGAATCACTTCAGCCGCAATGGGTTGACGTGTAAATGCTTCGATGTCGTAAATTTTGCGTTTGTCGCGAAACTCTGCCAATGTCACCGCCAAGCCATCACGACCTGCACGGCCTGTGCGGCCAATGCGGTGGGTGTAGTCTTCAGATTTCATCGGCAAACCGAAGTTGAATACGTGGGTGATGGTGGGGACATCGATACCACGCGCAGCAACGTCCGTTGCCACCAAAAACTGCACTTGGCCTTGACGCAAAGCCATCAAACGGCGGTTACGCAAGCCTTGACTTAAAGCGCCATGCAAAG
>JBAXNJ010000265.1:0-2996 GCA_037133815.1 Betaproteobacteria bacterium | reverse complement strand
GCGGCAGATTTTTAATTCAAAACAGGAGGCGGATATGACAGTTGGATACATCGGTGCATCAGGCCTTATGGGCCACGGAATGGCAAAAACTTGTTGGACGCTGGCGCCACCTTGGCCGACAACGTGGCGGCCTTGGGCGCAAGTTACGACATCATGGTGGGTGCTACCAAAGCTTCATTTGCCAAGATTGAGCCCGTTCTCAAGTGCTGTGCAGAAAACGTTTTCCATGTTGGCGAACCCCGCTGATGGGCGAGGCGGTTCACCAGTCGCTTAGTATGGCCAGTGCTTTGGGTTTTAGAAAAAAATATGTGTCGTCGATGGTAGAAGCGCAAGAGCGTATCAACGGTATCGAATTGGTACCCAAAAAATAATTGCAACTAAGGAAAATCACCATGAGTAACCGTTTAGCTGGAAAAACCGCATTCGTCACCGCCGCAGGGCAAGGCATTGGACGCGCCACTGCCTTGGCGTTTGTGCAACAAGGCGCGCGTGTCATTGCAACCGACGTCAACGCTGCCGCACTCGAATCGCTGCACAAAGAGTGCGGATGTACGGTCGACGTGCTCGACGTCACCAAAGCCGATGCGGTGCAAACTGCTGCTGCCAAGCATGGCCCAGTCGATGTGCTTTTTAATGGCGCAGGCTTTGTACATGCGGGCTCGGTGCTTGATTGCACCGAAGAGGAGTGGGAGTTTGCGTTTTCACTCAATGTGCGTTCACAGTTCCGCATGATCAAAGCTTTTTTGCCTGGCATGTTGAAAAAAGGCAATGGCTCGATCATCAATATGGCGTCTGTCGCGGGCAGCATCAAAGGCGCACCAAGCCGCTTTGTGTACGGCGCGACCAAAGCAGCCGTGATTGGCTTGACCAAATCTGTCGCGGCAGACTTCATTACCCAAGGCGTGCGTTGCAACGCGATTTGCCCGGGCACGGTGGAATCGCCTTCTTTGCGTGACCGCATCGCTGCTCAAGCAAAGGCCAGTGGACTAACTGTTGCGCAGGTCGAAGCCGCATTCGTGGCGCGCCAACCTATGGGGCGTGTGGGGCGCGTCGAAGAAATTGCGGCTTTAGCGGTTTACTTGGCGAGCGATGAATCGGGATTTACGACGGGTACTGCACAAATCATTGACGGGGGTTGGTCGAATTAAGCTGGAAAACTGACTATGAACGTGATTCGTTTTTCAGATCTGTGTGCCAGTGACCAAGTACGTGGCAAACGCGTGTTTATTCGCGCTGACCTGAACGTCCCGCAAGACGACCACGGCGCGATCACCGAAGACACCCGCATTCGCGCGTCTGTTCCCTGCATTCAAATGGCACTGGGTGCAGGTGCAGCAGTGATGGTGACCAGCCACTTAGGCCGTCCAACCGAAGGCGATTTCAAACCCGAAGATTCACTCGCACCAGTGGCCAAACGTTTGGGCGAATTGCTGGGCCGCGATGTGCCCTTGGTAGCCAACTGGGTCAACAGCGACGACAGCGCAAGCGTCACGCCTATTCATGTTGCGCCAGGCCAGTTGGTGATGTTGGAAAACTGTCGCGTCAACATTGGCGAAAAGAAAAACACCCCTGAGTTGGCCCATAAATTGGCAGCGCTTTGCGATATTTTTGTCAATGACGCTTTTGGCACGGCCCACCGTGCGGAAGGCACTACCTATGGCATTGCGCAGTTTGCGCCGATAGCCTGCGCGGGGCCTTTGTTATCCGCAGAAATTGACGCGATTCAAAAAGCCTTGGCGCATCCTAAGCGTCCCTTAGCCGCCATCGTCGCGGGCAGTAAGGTGAGCACCAAGCTCACCATTCTCAAAGCCTTGGCTGACAAAGTAGACCAATTGATTGTCGGCGGTGGTATTGCGAATACTTTCATGTTGGCCGCAGGTTTGAAGATCGGAAAAAGTTTGGCCGAACCTGATTTGTTGGAACAAGCCAAAGCTGTGATGGCCGCGATGAAAGCACGCGGCGCAGAAGTGCCAATTCCTACCGACGTGGTGTGCGCCAAAACATTTGCTGCCAATGCCATTGCGACCATCAAAAAAGCCACCGAGGTCGCAGACGACGATTTGATTTTGGATATTGGTCCTGAGACAGCAGCCAAGTTGGCTGCGCAACTCAAAGCAGCTGGCACCATTGTTTGGAACGGCCCCGTAGGTGTATTTGAGTTTCCAGCGTTTGAAAACGGCACCAGAGTGATTGCACATGCAATTGCCGAGTCCACCGCTTTTAGTATTGCCGGTGGCGGCGACACATTAGCCGCTATTGCCAAATATGGCATCGAGAAACAAGTGGGCTATATCTCTACGGGTGGTGGAGCGTTTTTAGAAATACTTGAAGGCAAAACTTTACCTGCGTTTGAGATTTTGGCTAAGCGAGCAGGATAAAAACAGAGCCCAGTTCGATCAAACGGCTTGCATCGCACGAGGGCTGGTGGCGTGCCCTTGGTAGTTCGTCCAGCTGTTTTGTTTGAAGTCATACAACTTGCAGTCACGTGCAGTTTGGAAATACCAACGCCATGAAAACGGTTGCACGATGATGCGCTCAGGAAGCAACTCTTCCAACTTACTTTGCGCTTGTTGGAGTTTGTAGAGCGGAATGCTCATGTCCAAATGGTGTGCAGTGTGCTCCATGATGTGGTGCATCAATGCGCCAATTTGTAGAGGGAATGTCAGGTGCACGGTAGTCGATACAAAAGGCTGCGCCTTGGACCATGCGCCACGCTCTTCGTGCCAAGACACGTCAACATGGGTGTGGTGCACATAGACCACAAAGCCAATCATGCTGACCCAAAAGAAAAACGGTACAACTACACCCATCAAAAGCATCAAAGCAACAGATTGGTCAGTAGCGAGTGCGGCCCAGACCATCGCGGCTAGCCACAAAACAGCAAAGCTAGAGGTGAGCAAGCAGTCTTTGATAAAAATGGGCCGACGTGTCGGCATATTTTTCTCATTGGGAAACACCATTTTGTTCCACCAAATTTCTATCATGTAGTAAAGGCC
>JBAXNJ010000264.1:0-3010 GCA_037133815.1 Betaproteobacteria bacterium | reverse complement strand
CTTCAAGCAAGCGTTGTAAATCTGAACTTGCTTCGAGTTTGGTTTTCTCAAAAAGGGTTTGTGCTTGCGCGAGTTGCGCCTGTGCGCGGCCGATCTCGCCTTCATAGCCGTAACCCCAGATCAAAGGCAGGGACAAACGTAATTCGAGCATCCGGTTGGAAACACGTGGGTCATGGTCAAGGCTGCTGCCGAGCGTGACGTCAGCCTTCTTCTGAGCTTGCGCAAGTTCTAATGCCGCGCTGGCCGCTGTGACGCGCTCGCGTGCAGCCACTACATCCGCGCGTTGGTCAACCCACGCTTGCAACACACCTTGCGTTGGGACTTGCACTTGTATGCTGGGCCAGTCTGCCGCCACTTTCCATGTGTTCAAGTTGATAGACAACTTAGTAATTTGTTGCAACAACAAAACAGCGCGTTGCTGGTCGAGTTGTGCGCTGCGCGCATCGGCCTGAGCGCGTTGCGCTTCTATTTCTAAACGGGCCGTGTCTTGTGCGGAGAGGTCACCGGCCCTTAATCGAAGTCCTGCACTTTTTGATAATAGCAAAGCGCTTTGCGAGAGGACTTTCATTTCCTGGTTACGCTCGCGCGCTGCGAGTAAATCAAAGTAAGCGGCTGCAGCGGCGACTTGCTGCATGACCAACATTTCTTGCAGATCAGCGCTGGCAGCTAGGGCTTGTTGTTTCGCGCTTTGGGTGCGCAAGTTACGTTTGTTGCCGCGTTCCCAGGTCCAGTCAATACCGCCAGACTTATCGATGTTCTTTTGTCCAAATGCGCCACCGCCAATGCCCTGGTTTCCGCTAACGCCTTTGTCTAAATACATCTGCGATGTTTTGGCGGTGAAGATCGGAAACGGCGCGCGGTCAGCCGAGACAACATCGGCTTGGGCAGCGGCTAAGTTTTGTTGAGCAATCGACACATCAAGATTTTGACGAGCGGCTTCCAACACTTGGGCCAAACCCAAAGTTTGGGCTTGCGCCTGCGCGCAAAATGCGGCTGTTAACAATAACAACGCAAGGAGACGCCGGCGCAATGTAGGGAACTGTCGTATGCTCATACCGCGTTTATCGCTCCTTATGGCTGACCAATCCCTGACTTGGTACGTTTGATACCTACCCCATGAGAATTTTGTTGATTGAAGACGATGCCGTATTGCAAGCGGTGATGCTGCGCAGCTTGACTGACGCCGGCCATCGGGTGGATGCCGCCAGCCACTTAGAGGAAGCTTCCCATTTTTGGCAAGTGCAGCCCTATGATGTGGTGTTGCTCGATTTGAATTTGCCATTGAACGGTAAAGACAGCGCGGCGCAGGGCAATGGCTTGAGCTTGTTGCGCTCGGCGCGCAGCAGGGGCGACCGCACTCCGGTGCTTGTCTTGACGGCGCGCAACCGAACTGATGAGCGCATTGCTGGACTAGACGCCGGTGCGGATGATTATTTAGGTAAGCCCTTCGATTTAGCTGAGATTGAAGCGCGCCTGCGTGCCTTGGCGCGACGCGCGTTGGGCGCAGACGATGTGGTGCAAGTTGGGCGCCTACTCTTGCAGCGCAAGAACCGCAGAATATTGGTCGATGATCAAGACTTAGCCTTGCCAGCGCGTGAGTTCGAAGTGCTGTGGGAATTGATGTCGCCACCAGGCCGAACCGTTAGCAAACGCGAACTCTCCGACAAACTTTCTAGCTTTGAAGATGCGCTGGCAGACAACGCACTCGAAGCGTTCATTTCACGCTTACGCAAAAAACTTAGCGATAGCGGCGCTACCATCCGCACATTGCGAGGCATTGGATACCTTTTAGAAGAAGAAAAAGACCCAGCATGAGCCTCGCGCACGAACTTCAAAAACCATCCTTGCGCAACCGACTTCTGCGCCATGTCTTGTTGCCGCTGGCGGTCACATGGTTGTTGGGTTCAGCCCTCGTTGTTGCCGTTGCGGCTTACTTTACGCAGCAAGCATACGATCGTGCCTTGTTAGATGATGCGTACTTAGTTGCAAGTCATGTGCGCGGCAACTCGGACACTGGGGAGTTGGAACTAAGCCTTTCAACACAAGAGATGCGCACTGTGTTGTTTGATCAAAGCGAGGTTTTGTTTTTTGCTGTGTTACGTCCTGACGGCTCTTTGTTGGCTGGACACGCGGGTTTGCATGTGGATCCTTTGGGCGAGAGCAAGGGACCGGCTTTTCAGTCGCTCGACTACCAAAACCGTAACCTGCGCCGCGTCACCATCCATCGGCAACAGCCAGCGGAGTTTTATGTCGTGATGGCGCAAACCACTACGAGCCGTGACCGGTTGATTCAACGCTTATTGGTTTTTTCTATTGCCCCGCAAATCCTCTTGCTCATCTTTTTGGCGACCTGGTTGCAACGCGCAATTGAAGAAGATTTAGAACCCTTGGCTGCGTTAGAAAAAGGCTTAGAACAACGTGATGCACGCGACCTCACGCCTGTGCCGGTATCTGCTAGCACCCGAGATATTCAGCGTCTCGGACAAGCGATCAACGCACTGCTCGGGCGTATCGCCGATAGTGTGCGGGCGCAGCGAGAGTTCTCGGGCAATGTGGCGCATGAGTTACGCACGCCGTTGGCAGGCATCCGAGCGTTGGCCGACTATGGCTTGCTACAAAACGAGCCGCGTATTTGGCGAGAGCAGTTAGAGGGCATTGCGCAAAGCCAAGAGCGCGCGAGCCATTTGGTGGACCAGTTATTGGCCTTGGCTTTGGCCGATGAAGCACAGCAAACCTTGGAACAAACACCCATTGCTATAGATGCCTTGGTGCGAGAAGCCGTTTTGCGTTTCTTGCCGCGCGCAGACGCTACCGGCGTAGACCTCGGCGCCAACGATGCCGAAAAAACCACCGTGGTGTTGGGTAATGGCGCGTTGACCGAAGGCATTTTGAATAACCTCTTGGACAACGCTTTTCGTTATGGTCGCGCACAAGAACAACCAAGCCGCATAACGGTGTCACTCAAAGAAAATTTGCAGTCTGTCGTTTTGTCTGTGGTGGATAACGGGCC
>JBAXNJ010000263.1:0-3014 GCA_037133815.1 Betaproteobacteria bacterium | reverse complement strand
GCAGAAAACCGACGCGACGAACTCATCGCACGCATTCGCCAACAACTCGAAGAAGGTCGGCAGGTCTACTGGGTGTGTCCGCTCATAGAAGAAAGTGAAGCGCTAGACCTCACCAACGCCACCGAAACCCATGCCTTACTCACTGAGACATTGAACCCGCCAGGCGCCAAGCCCGTCATGGTCGGCTTGCTCCATTCCCGCATGCCGCCCGCAGAAAAAAAAGCCGTCATGGCGTTGTTTGAAAGCGGCACTATGGGCGTGTTGGTGAGTACCACTGTTATTGAAGTGGGCGTCGATGTCCCCAACGCATCGCTAATGGTCATCGAACATGCGGAGCGATTTGGCCTATCACAACTCCACCAACTCAGAGGACGTGTAGGACGGGGCGTCGCTGCATCTGCATGTGTGCTGATGTACGCAACAGGCGAAAGCGGTCGCGTGAGCGAAACAGCACGCGAGCGTTTAAGGGCGATGGTCGAAACCTCAGATGGTTTTGAAATCGCCAGACGCGACTTGGAGATTCGCGGGCCTGGAGAGTTTTTAGGAGCGCGTCAGTCTGGAGCCGCCATGCTGCGCTTTGCTGATTTGGCTGTGGACATAGAACTGCTGGAATGGGCCCGAGCACTAGCCCCCCGCATGCTCGACCAACACCCAGAACTTGCCGAGCGGCATGTGCAACGTTGGTTAGGTGGAAAATCAGACTTCTTGAAAGCTTGACCCCATGACCCTGACCGAACTCAAATACATCGTGGCAGTCGCCCGCGAAAAGCACTTTGGCCGCGCGGCCGATGCATGCTTTGTCTCGCAGCCCACGTTGTCAGTGGCGATCAAAAAGCTCGAAGAAGAACTCGACGTCAAGTTGTTCGAGCGCAGCGCCAACGAAGTTGCCGTGACCGATTTGGGCGAAGAAATCGTGCGCCAAGCGCAAAGCGTTTTGGAGCAAGCTGCCAACATCAAAGAAATCGCAAAGCGCGGCAAAAACCCGCTGGCTGGTCCGTTAAAACTCGGGGTGATTTACACCATCGCGCCCTACCTGTTGCCAGACTTAGTGCGCAACGTGATCCAAAAATCGCCCGAGATGCCGCTGATGTTGCTCGAGAACTTCACCGTTAAATTACTAGAAATGTTGCGCACCGGTGAAATTGATTGCGCCATCTTGGCTGAGCCTTTTCCTGACGCCGGGTTGGCCACCGCGCCTTTGTACGACGAGCCTTTTATGGCGGCCGTGCCTAGCAATCATCCCTTGGCCGCACTAAAAGAAGTTAGCGCCACCGCTTTGAAAAACGAGACTATGTTGCTCCTCGGAAACGGCCACTGTTTTCGTGACCATGTCTTGGAGGTGTGTCCAGAGTTCGCAAGGTTTTCTACCAACGCCGCTGGTATTCAAAAAAGCTTCGAAGGATCGTCTCTTGAAACCATCAAGCACATGGTGGCCGCAGGTATGGGTGTGACATTGGTTCCGCGTTCGAGTGTTCCTAAAGACGCGTTGAACAACCAAACTAAACGCAAGAAAAACGAAGAAACCTATGTTCGGTTTTTACCCATCATTGACGACGATGGAGGCGAGCCACCAAAGCGCCGCGTGGTGCTTGCGTGGCGACGTAGCTTTACCCGCTACGAAGCGATTGCTGCTTTGCGAAATGCGGTCTATGCGTGCGAGTTGGCTGGCTTAACGCGTTTGTCTTAAGCCCATGGAGCCGCGCTGGCGCTTATATCTAGATTTGATTCGTTGGAATCGTCCGGCAGGCTGGTTGCTGCTTTTGTGGCCTTCGCTTTCAGCCCTTTGGATTGCCGCGGGAGGTTGGCCGGGTTGGCACTTACTGAGCGTATTTGTAGCGGGAACCATTCTGATGCGCAGTGCGGGTTGTTGCATTAACGATGTGGCAGACCGCGAGTTTGATAAGCACGTCAAACGTACAGCCCTGCGGCCAGTCACCCGAGGGGCTGTGTCCGTGCGCGAAGCTTTATCCGTTGGAGCGGTCTTGGCCTTGATGGCATTTGGCTTGGTGCTCACGACCAACCCTGCGGCTGTGGCTTGGTCTTTTGTAGCGTTAGCTGTGACCCTTTTCTATCCCTACGCCAAGCGCCTGGTGTCTATGCCACAAGCAGTTCTTGGCGTGGCGTTTAGCTTTGGCATTCCGATGGCGTTTGCTGCTGTCAAAGGCGCCGGATTGGCATGGGATGAGCTCACCATAAGCACTATGACGGAGTGCGTGCCTTGGCAAGCTTGGGCCTTGCTAGCCTTAAACCTGTTTTGGGTCTTGGCCTACGACACCGAATACGCCATGGTCGACCGTGACGACGATTTACGCATCGGCATGAAAACTTCGGCAATCACTTTAGGACGGTTCGACATCCTGGCTGTGATGGCCTTCTATGCAATATTTTTGGGCGGGTGGTGGGCGCTTTTGCAAGAACAAGCGTTTGGATGGCCCTGGGGCGTTGCACTTTTAGTCGCCACCGCGCAAGTGGCGTGGCACTTTCAACTGATTAAAAACCGAACCCGCGAGGGGTGTTTCAAGGCATTTAGGTTGAACCACTGGCTAGGCGCCACTGTTTTTGCGGGTATTGCGGTGGGTTTTGCACTAATGCCTTCTTAGTTAAATGGCGCCTTGGTTATTAAGCGTTATGGTTAGCTAGGTAGTTATAGTTTTGCTTTGGCGTTGCGGGCCTTTTTCTTTTTGAGCTTTTTCTTTTTGCTTTTTTTGTTGGCCTTGCTTTGTTCGGGAGCTGCGGTTTTATCTGGGTTGGCGCCCGAAGGAGTAGCCTGAGCAGTTGGCTGCACATTGCGCTGAGTCGGTGTCGCAGTTTGGGCAAAGGCCCCTGCAGACAAAGCAAAAGAGGTCGAGGCGATAAGAATTAGAAGAAGCTTGTGCATGGTTCGATTGCGTCAAAAAACAATTTGGTGATTCTCGCTCAATCGTTTTTGCCGAATTCATCGCCCAAGACTTGTGCGCGTGCTTGCGCGGCCTTGATGGCCTCTTGAAATAACGCGCCGACTTGGGCGGATTGCA
>JBAXNJ010000262.1:0-3016 GCA_037133815.1 Betaproteobacteria bacterium | reverse complement strand
CAAGTGCTATCAGAATCATGGGTACACGCCATGCATGCGCCTTGCGATATTGCCAACTGGTATGGCATGTTGGTGTGGCTCAATACCCAACGCGGTATTTGTAAAGGCGCATCAGAGTCGAGCTATTTTTGTATTGGGGCTGGTGCTTCTTTTGTTTGGATAGACCCAGAGCATGATTTGGTCGCTGTGGTGCGTTGGATAGAAGGTTCACATATCAACGGATTTTGTGAACTCGTGACTAAAGCACTGCTTAAATAGTGCAAACGCCATAGTGCACAAAACCACTAACACCCAAACTTTATTAGCTATTCTCAATATTGCATCTGCAACCAAGCCTTTTCTAAGCGCTTGATGCTGACCGGCTGTGGTGTGCGAAGTTCTTGCGCAAAAAAACTAACACGCAGTTCTTCTAGTAACCATCGGTAGGCCAGCATGCGCTCATCGGTGGCACCTTTGCGCTCGGCCACCAAGCGCCAGTATTTTTGTTCCCAAGGTTTGAGTTCAGCCATCTTGCTGGCGTCGCGAGCGGGGTCTTCGCGCAATTTATCAAGGCGCAACACAATGGCTTTGAGGTAGCGCGTGAAATGTTGTAGTTGTGTGTAAGGCGTTTCTAAGACAAAACGCTTGCCAACTAAACGTTGCAGTTGTTGGGCGCAATCGGCCACTGCTTCAGGGTGCGCTTTGGTGTCTTTGATTTTTCGGCTGGCTTGGGCGAATTCGAGCAATACGTTAGCGGCCATTCTGGTGATTTCATTGGCAATCAGGGTTAAGCGGCCTCGCCCTTCTTCTAAGCGTTGTTGAAACAATGCGGCGTCTGTCGGCAAAGGGTCTAATAAAAATGCCCGCTCCAGCGCCAAATCCAGAATTTGTTGTTTGAGTTCATCTGCCGTGCCTCCGCCAGATCCATCATTGGCTTTACCGACCAGCATGTACGTGATCGACATTTTTTGCAAATCTGGCAAATTTTTTTCTAAATACTTGATGGCATCTTTGATTTGCAAAGCAAACAAACGTCGCAAACCTGCGCGGTGTTTGCTTGCCGCCATAACGGGCTCGTCAAATACCTCTATGCGCACTGCATCACCCGTATCTACCAAGGCAGTAAAGCCCACCAAGGTTTGATCGCCTTGGGTAATTTCCATCAACTCTGATAACTCACCAAACGACCAGGTGGTGAAAGTCTTTTCTGTGTTTACCGAAGTGGCTTGTTTGTGCAGCACATTTTGCGCATGTGATGGGTCATTTTTTTCAAAACGACCATGTTGGGCTGGTTGGCTTAGGTTGTCTGACAACTCGGAAAACTGACCTACATCCGTCGACTTCTGCGCCTTAGGCATAGCTTCTTTCAAGGCCGCCAAAGACTGAAACGCGCCCCGAGCCTGCGTGCCCCATTGCGACTTCATGGCACTCAACTGCCTACCTTGCGCGAGCTGTCGCCCATGCTCATCAACCAAACGGAAGTTCATAAACAGGTGCTGCGCCAGCATGTCAGGCTTGATATCTGCGCGCTTCAAATCAAAATTCGTTTCAGCCCGGACCAGCCCCAATACAGCGTCTACCAAAAACCCGTTGCCAAACTTTTCATGAGCGCTTAAAACTTGGGTGAACCGCTCAGCCGCATCAGGCAAAGGCACCAAACGTGCACGCGGTTTTTGGTGCAAAGTTTTGAGAAGCGCCAGCACTTTTTGTCCCAACATGCCCATCACCAACCAGTCCGCCCGCTCTTCGCTAACTTGGTTTAGCACGAACAAAGGCACAGTCACGGTCATACCGTCTTTGGCATCACCTGGTTCGTGCAAATACTCGACCATGCAATCCACCCCGCCCAAACGCACCGTGGCAGGAAAGGCCTGGGTGGTAATGCCCGCCGCTTGGTGGCGCATCAACTCTTCTTTGTTGAGCAGTAACAAGTTGGGTTGGCGTTTGACCTCTTCGCGGTACCAACGCTCCAGGGTCACCAAGCTACAGACATTGGCTGGTATCTGCTGGTCGTAGAAGGCGTAGATCAAAACGTCATCGACCAACACGTCTTGACGCCGCGATTTGTGTTCGAGTTCTTGCACCTCTTCTATCAAACGCTGGTTAGAGGACAAAAAGCGCAACTTGGTGTCTAACTCACCCTCCACCAAAGCTTGTCGAATAAAGATGTCTCGCGCGCCAGCTGCGTCGATCTTGCTGTAGCTCACCCGTCGGCCGTTGTAAACCACCAAGCCATAAAGCGTTGCGCGCTCTAGCGCCTTGACCTCTCCCGCTTTTTTCTCCCAATGCGGATCGAGCAATTGTTTTTTGAGCAAATGTCCACCCACATGCTCCAGCCACAGCGGTTCGATATTGGCGACACCACGACCAAACAAACGCGTGGTTTCGACCAACTCGCTGGCCACAATCCAACGCCCTGGCTTTTTGCGCAAGTGCGCACCAGGGTGTGGGTAAAACTTGATGCCGCGAGCACCCAAATACTCATGCGAGTTGCTATTACGCGTGCCGACAGTCGCTGCATTGCTTGCAACAGGCTCTGCTTTAAAACCAATATTGCCCAACAACCCCGCCAACATCGCCATATGCAGCTCTTCGTAACTCGCGGGCTGGGTGTTGAGACGCCATTTGTGTTCGCGCACCACGGTCAGCAATTGCGAATGCGTGTCACGCCATTCCCTCACGCGCCGCACGTTGACAAAGTTCTGTCGCAACAAGGCTTCGTATTTGCGGTTGGAGAGTTTGTGTTCTTGCTCACCGCCTGTGCGCCCTTGCTCCAGCCACTTCCACAGCGATAGATACCCGCTAAATTCGCTGCGGTCATCGTCAAATTTGGAATGCGCTTGGTCCGCCGCAGCTTGCGCTTCCATCGGTCGGTCACGTACGTCTTGTCCGCTCAAGGCAGATGCGATTACCAATACCTCTTCCAAAGCGTTGCGCTCGCGCGCTTCCAAAATCATGCGACCTATACGCGGGTCTAGTGGCAGTTTGGATAGTTCGACGCCTATAGGAGTTAGCTCATTGGCGTCATCCACCGCAC
>JBAXNJ010000261.1:0-3026 GCA_037133815.1 Betaproteobacteria bacterium | reverse complement strand
TCATAAAGTATTCCAAAACGGTTTTTGGAACCATAGAGTTGGGTTCAATCACGCTTTGATAGACGAACTTTGTTGAGCTGCCTTGGTGTTCGAGACGCCATGTACCTTTGTAAGTTTTGTTGTCGCCATGTATCTGCTCGAAATTTAAACCCCGATTTGAGATTTCGGTGTATTCGACAGTCGTGTTTATTTCTAAAGGGAATAAAAGGACTGTCTCTTTGGCTTTACGCTCGACAATTACCTTGTTATCCGTTCTTGAAATGATTTTTGACTCTGCAATTCCTTTGATATTTCTGGCGTCTTCATAATCTGTGATGAATGCGAAAGCGTTGCAAATATCCATAGGGACCAAGTAAGAGGCTTTCACCTCAAAACTCTCGCCCACCTTATGCACACTAACCCCCACCTCAGTCTTAGGTTGATGTTCCGCTGCATTACTGATCGATACCAAAACACCTAGGGTAAAAACAACAAGTTGCTTCATAGGAGTAGGGTTAAACAGTTGCCCATGGCTAGCAAGCTATTTTCTATAGCGCTTCTTTATTTAGTTGGCTTTGGAGGCCTGTGCAATGCACAAATCTTGTTGCCAGTTGGGTCGCGAAGATAGGCCAGATTGATAACACCGAATGGCCCTTCTCGTGGTCCTGGTGGGTCTTCGCATGTGGTTCCACCATTGGCAATACCTGCCGCATGAAACGCTAGCAACTGTTCTGGGGTTTCGGCCAAGAATCCAATCGTTCCACCATTTGCATGGGTTGCGGGTTGCCCATCAATAGGTTTGGAAATTGAGAAAGAACCTTTAGGACTGCGATAAAAATACCGCATGTCGTTATTGATCACACCGGGGGCTATTCCTAATGTGCCGAGAACGGCGTCATAAAATTTTCTAGATGCTTCTAGGTCGTTGGCGCCGATCATGACGTGACTGAACATTGTTTATCTCCTTTTTAAATGACAGTGAATGTTACTTGCATTAAAAAAGAAGGAAAATGCGATGTATATGAAAGCCATCATCTCAGCCCTTCTCGTAGCATGCTGCTTTTTAGCGCAAGCCAGCGACTTATCGCAAAAGCTTCAATCATCCGATTACGTATTGTTTATGCGCCACGCCTTAGCCCCTGGCGTAGGTGACCCGGCTAATTACTCACTGGAAGATTGCAAAACCCAGAGAAATCTCAACGCTGTAGGAAGAGCCCAAGCTGTTTTTGTAGGCGAGTGGCTTAAAAAACAAGGCGTTAAAAATGCCGAGCTGCACTCCAGCGTATGGTGCAGATGCAAAGATACTGCGGCATTGCTTAACTTTGGCGAACACAGAGTGGAACCTGCCTTAGCTTCATTTTTTGATGACATGTCAAAGGCTAAAGAAAGTAATTTAAAACTTCAGCGATTTATTGCAGGCAAGATTAAATCTAAAGGCGATAAAGCCTTGATCATGGTGACACACCATGTCAATATTTTGGAATTCATAGGTGAAAACATAGCCTCTGGCGATATGGTTCTTGCCAAAGTTAATCCCAAAGGCGAGTTTATATCTCACAAGTTGATACCTAGGCCTGAGTAAATAGAAATCCAGTCGGCTATCTCGATTGTTTAATTTAGGAGACAACATGACAAAAGCTTACTTAGTTGGAAACATCACAGTCACTAACCCAGAGGGGTACGCCGAATACCAAAAGCACGTCCCTAAAACCATCTCAGATTTCGGAGGCTGCTATTTAGTCCGCGGTGGCGCCACAACTCAAATGGAAGGCGAAAGCCAAGGAGGGCGTAATGTGGTGCTTGAATTTCCAAGTCGCGCGCAGGCTGAAGCTTGGTACACCAGCGAGGCTTATCAAGCCATCATTCACTATCGGAAGAATAATTCGACGGGGAATTTGATATTGGTGGATGGGTTCGGCCCTGGTTGAGAGTTTGGTGTTCAACCCCCACTTAAAAAGCAGTTTAAGTATACAGTCGAAGTTTTTAAGTATACAATTGACAGACTTAAGTATCAAGTGTTAAAGCATGGCAAAACCCTCTCGCTTAGACGGCCTCACCAAGGACATCACCCGTGATGTCCTTGAGCACTCGCACGATTTATCCAAATTCTTCTCAGAAAAAGAGGGGATAACCAGAGCTGCAGCTGCACGGTACATCCTTCAACTAGAAAGGGAAGGTTGGATTGCTCGAAGTGGGCCCAGTACCCGACCAGTTTTTATTCCCGGAAATCGCAGGAGAGTATCTAAACAATACAAACTTACCAACTTAGAAGAGGATTTGATTTGGACTGCAGATTTTCGTCCGTACTTCAACCTCAGTAGTAATGTTTTGAATATTGTTATGCACGGATTTACAGAAATGGTGAATAACGCAATTGATCACTCTGCTGGAACCTCAGTTTTTATTTCAGCTTCACTGTTAGAAAATTCATTCACGCTGTCTGTTTCTGACAACGGAATAGGGATTTTTGAAAAAATATCGAAAGCTTTGAGCCTTGCTGATAAGCGACAAGCGCTGTTTGAATTGTCAAAAGGCAAGTTCACTACAGACCCTAAAAGACATAGCGGCGAGGGGGTATTCTTTACGTCTCGAATGTTTGATTTTTTTGAGATCGATGCAAACGGGCTTCAGTTTAGCCATGATGACACGTCAAAACGCGATTGGTTACTAGAACAGCCAAGCCCATTCAAAAAGGGAACGATTGTGTTCATGCGCATATCTTTGGACAGCTCTCGCACCACGTCTGAAGTCTTTAATAAATTCATGAACGCCCCAGAGGATTTTGATTTTTCAAAAACCATAGTCCCAATGAAACTTGCACAACTTGGAGATGAACAATTAATTTCCAGATCTCAAGCTAAGCGTCTAATTGCCAGGTTCGACAGATTCAAAATCGTTATTCTTGACTTCAATGCAGTCAATGAAGTTGGTCAAGCCTTTGCAGACGAACTTTTTCGTGTTTATGCCAACGCACACCCACAGGTTGAACTCACTCCAATTAATATGACCGAACAGGTTGAACGTATGTGGATGCGCGCAGTATCACC
>JBAXNJ010000260.1:0-3046 GCA_037133815.1 Betaproteobacteria bacterium | reverse complement strand
ATGTGGCCCATGCTGATGACCAATATGTCCTATGGTGTGGTGTTGGGTATTGATGTGTTGATCGCCGTCTTGTTTGCAGCGAGCTTGCACTTCATCATGGGGCCAGCAGGCTTGCATTCTTTTGGGCATGCGGCTTACTTTGGCATTGGCGCCTATGCCGCTGCTTTGTTGGTATTGCGTGAAGGCTTGCCTACTGAGCAAGTACTTTGGATGGCGCCATTGATCAGCGCCGCCTGTGCAATTCCGCTGGCTTGGTTTGCCGTGCGTTTGTCTGGCGTGTACTTGGCTATGTTGACATTGGCTTTTGCACAAATTGTCTGGTCGGTATGTTTCCAATGGGATGACTTGACGGGGGGTAGCAATGGACTCAATGGTGTGTGGCCTGACATCGCTTGGCAAGACAAAAATAATTTTTATTGGTTGGCTCTTGCATTGACTGTATGTGGCGTTTTGATCTTGCAACACATCTTGCGCGCTCCTTTAGGGTATGCCATGCGCGCAAGCCGCGACGCACCGATGCGCGCACAAGCGATGGGATTGAACATCGCTTGGGTTCAATGGTGGGGCTTCGTCATCTCTGCAGGATTCGCTGGTCTAGCTGGCGCTTTGTTTGCTTTTTCTAAAGGCAGCATCTCGCCCGATGTGATGGGTATTCCTAAATCGGTAGATGCTTTGGTGATGGTGCTGTTGGGTGGTATCCATGCCACTGCAGGGCCTATCGTGGGCGCTTTTTCTTTCACGGTGTTACAAGACACGCTGGCGCGCAGCACAGATTACTGGCGAGCTGTTCTAGGTAGCGTGATGTTGTTGCTGGTGCTTGTGTTTCCGCATGGCATTGCCGGCACCTGGAAGTTGATGGGGCGCAAAGTATGACAGGGCAAGCGCTTTTACAAGTACGCCACTTGCACAAATCCTTTGGCAGCCAGATGGCTGTTAACAATGTGTCGTTCGATGTGGGTGCGGGCGAGTTATTGGCAGTGATTGGTCCCAATGGCGCCGGCAAAAGCACTACATTCAATTTGGTCAATGGACAACTGCTACCAGACAGTGGCAGCGTGAGCTTGAATGGGCAATCGCTTATTGGGCGCAAGCCCCATGACTTGTGGCGACACGGTGTGAGTCGGACATTTCAAATGGCCGAGGTGTTTCGATCCATGACGGTGATTGAAAACGTACAAATGGCCATGCTATCTGCGCAAGGTCTGCAGTTTTCCCCTTGGCGTCGCACGCGAGGGCATCGTGCACAAGCCGCACAAACTTTGCTGGAAAAAGTAGGCCTTGCGGATATGTCCCGACATATTAGCGACACACTTGCCTACGGCGATATCAAACGCTTGGAATTAGCGATGGCCTTGGTTAACCAACCACGATTGTTGTTAATGGACGAGCCAACTGCTGGCATGTCTCCAACCGAGCGTCACAACTTGATGGGCTTGGTTCAGTTTTTGGCCAAAGAGCGTGATGTCGCTGTGATGTTTACCGAGCACAGCATGGACATGGTGTTTTCTTTTGCAACGCGGATTTTGGTGATGGCACAAGGACGCATCTTGGTCGAAGGCACTCCACAAGAGGTACAAAACAATCCGCTTGCACAGTCTGTGTATTTGGGGCGCGGCAAAACGGTAGAAGGGGAGACCGTATGAAGCCTTTTCTAGAAGTTTCCCATTTGAACGCTTGGCACGGTGCTGCACAAATATTGTTTGATGTGTCTTTGCATGTAGGCCGTGGCGAAGTCGTTGCACTGCTCGGGCGCAACGGTGCAGGTAAGTCGAGCACGCTCAAAGCCATCATGGGGCTAATGCCGCGACGTGAAGGGCAACTTCACTTTGATGGGCAAGATCTCGCCCAAATGCAATCGTTCGAAGTTGCACGTTTGGGTCTCGGTTATGTACCTGAAGACCGGCGTATCTTCACCGATCTCACGGTGCTAGAAAACCTGACGCTTGCCAAACAAGATGCACGCTATGACCACCGTCAGCGGGTGCTGTCAGATTGGACGCTTGAAAAACTATTCGACCTGTTCCCCAACTTGGCCGATATGCAGCACCGCCAAGCTAGCCACATGAGCGGAGGTGAGCAACAAATGTTGAGCGTAGCCCGCACTTTGATGGGTAACCCACTTTTGGTAATGTTGGACGAACCTTCAGAGGGAATAGCCCCCGCCATCGTCAGTCGTATGTCCGATATGGTGGTCACGCTCAAACGTCAAGGTGTAAGCGTATTGCTATCAGAACAAAACTTAGACTTTGCCCACTCGGTATGCGACCGCACTTATATGATTGAAAAAGGTGAACTCTCAGAGCTGGTCAAGATGATGGGTAACACGCACATCTAAACAGGCTTAACTGCTGTATTGCCTTTTTCAACAACAAAACTAGCTTGGGTTTTAAACCCTGCCTCGCTACCTGCTGGCATGGCCGTGGTTCTGAAATCGCAACGTACTTGTGATGGCGTAACGCTGATCAAGCTGAAGCCCCGCTCATCGCTTCGCGCATGAACCAAGTCAGCGTTGCTATCACGCACGATGCTTATCGCTTTTTCGCCCATGCCGCGTGACGTGATGGACGTAGTGACGAACTCACTGGCCACCAAGGGTGAGCTAGGGTCGTTAGGAACAGGGCGCAGATTGGCCGCGATATTCATATGCACATCACCGCCTAAGGAGATGACATTTTTAATTTGGTTGTCTGCAAGCGACTGCAACAAACGTTTGCGGGCTTCGGGGTAACCATCCCATGCCTCGTTCCAATACGCGCGGCCTGTTGGACCGGGAATACTGGTCGAACTCATTTGCGTGCCTTGCGCCAAAAGCTTCCATGTGCGCTTCGATGCTTTAAGCCCCTTATCCAACCAGCGCTCTTGCTCAAAACCAAACATGCTGCGTGTGGGGTCGCTCAATGCGTCACATTGGGTGACCATACGCCCACCGCCGCGCACAGGGTCTGGACATGCGAGGGGGCTTTTGAACTGGCGGTTGTCTAGCGTCCAGATATCGGCCAAGCGACCCCATGCGAACTGGTCGTGTAAGCGCATAGATGCACGTTGT
>JBAXNJ010000259.1:0-3060 GCA_037133815.1 Betaproteobacteria bacterium | reverse complement strand
GAAGCAGAAAATTACGACTGAGGTTTTTGTAAATGGAACAGCATGCTAAATCGTCCCTGACGGCGCTCACTTTGGGCGCTATTGGCGTCGTCTATGGCGACATAGGCACCAGCGTTTTATACGCTTTAAAAGAGGTCTTTGGCTCTGGCCACGTGGAATTCACGCCAGACAATGTTTATGGAATTTTGTCGATCTTCTTTTGGACCTTGACGACCATTGTCTCTATCAAATATGTGTTGTTAGTACTGCGTGCCGACAACAATGGAGAAGGCGGCTTGGTTGCTATGTTGGCTTTGGCGTCTATGGCGGTTAAAGATCGCCCTAGGTTGCGAAAAAACTTGTTGATTGTGGGTATCTTTGGTACCTGTCTGTTTTATGGCGATGGCGTCATTACTCCTGCTATTTCAGTGCTGTCTGCAGTTGAGGGTTTAGAGGTGGTCTCCCCAGCTTTCAAACGCTATGTCATCCCGCTCACTTTGATCATTTTGTTTGCTTTGTTTGCAGTACAAAAACACGGAACAGGTGGCATTGGAAAATTCTTCGGACCGATTACCGTGGTTTGGTTTGCAGTGATTGCCTCGTTAGGGGTTTATCACATAGCCGCCCGTCCAGAAATTTTGTGGGCCATCAGCCCGCACTATGCAGTAGCTTTTATATTCAATGAGCCTTCCACTACATTTTTGATTTTGGGTGCAGTGGTGTTATGTGTGACCGGAGGCGAAGCTTTGTATGCTGATATGGGCCACTTCGGTAAAAAACCGATTCGTGTAGCTTGGTTCGCGGTGGTGATGCCCTCATTGACTTTGAATTATTTTGGCCAAGGCGCTTTATTGTTAGATAACCCTCAGGCTGTTGCGAATCCGTTCTTCATGATGGCGCCTGATTGGTTGCTTTTGCCTTTGGTCTGTTTAGCAACAGCAGCCACCGTGATTGCATCACAGGCCTTGATTTCAGGCGCTTTCAGCGTAACCAAGCAAGTGGTGC
This sequence comes from Betaproteobacteria bacterium, assembly GCA_037133815.1. Taxonomy (GTDB): domain Bacteria; phylum Pseudomonadota; class Gammaproteobacteria; order Burkholderiales; family Burkholderiaceae_C; genus Limnohabitans. The sequence goes on along the minus strand of JBAXNJ010000259.1, from coordinate 2,076 downwards.
AACTAGGCTTTTTGCCCCGCTTACAGACAATGCACACCAGCGTGAAAGACACTGGGCAAATTTATATTCCAGTGGTGAACTGGGGCTTGTTCGCCTTGATCGTGTTGGCGGTCATGATGTTCAAGTCGTCGAGTAATTTGGCAGCGGCCTACGGTATTGCTGTGTGTACCGACATGATGATCACTACTATTTTGACTTTTTTTGTGATTCGCTATAGCTGGAAATATCCATTGTGGTTGTGTCTTTCGGCCACAGGGTTTTTCTTTGCGGTGGACTTGGCGTTTTGGTCGTCGAACTTGCTCAAGTTGTTCGAAGGTGGTTGGTTCCCCTTGGTGATCGGCGCTGCGATTTTGGTGCTGATGCTCACATGGCGCGATGGCCGCGAAATTTTGCACACCAAACGTGACCGTGACTCGATGGAATTAACGGAGTTTTTAGACGCTGTGTTTTTGGCTCCGCCTACACGCGTGTCTGGAACAGCGGTATTTTTAACCTCAGGCATGGGACATGTTCCAAATGCCTTACTGCACAACTTAAAGCACAACAAAGTACTGCACGAACAAAACTTGTTTGTGAATGTGCAAAACCATGAAGTGCCTTGGATTGCAGAAGCTGAACGCCTACAGATATCGGCGCTAGAACACAACTGTTGGCAAGTGGTGATCCATTACGGATTCAAAGACGATCCAGATGTGCCCGGTGCGTTAAAGAATTTGCAAGGCATGGGCTGCGAAATCAACCCGATGAGCACCAGCTACTTCTTGTCGCGCGACAGCATTGTTCCTACAGTGGGAGGTGGCATGGCGCAATGGCGTGAAAAAATGTTTGCCCAAATGCATTTAAATGCCAGCTCGGCTGCCGACTTTTTGAACTTACCTAGCAACTCTGTGGTGGAGTTAGGCAGCAAGATTGAAATCTAAGCCATGAACATACTTTTCATCGCCGACCCGTTGGCGTCTTTCAAGATTTACAAAGACACTACGTTTGCGATGATGCGAGAGGCGCAAAAGCGCGGCCACCCAATTTTCGCTTGTGAACCGCACCAACTGGTTTGGCAAAGTGGTCAAGCGGTGAATGCGCAGGTGCAACAAGTGCATCTCACCGGCAAACAAGATGTGTGGTTTGAAGTGCAGGGCGCGCATGCCGATCGTGCCTTGCATAGCTTCGATGCTGTGGTGATGCGCAAAGACCCGCCATTTGATAGCGAATACTTTTACGCCACCCACTTGTTAGAGCAAGCAGAGCGCGAAGGCGCCAAGGTTTTCAACAAGCCCAATGCGCTGCGCAACCATCCAGAAAAACTCGCGATATTGGAGTTCGCGCAATTCATCAGCCCCACCTTGGTAACGCGCGATGCGCAAGCGATTCGCGCTTTCCATGCGGTGCACCGCGACATAATTTTGAAGCCCTTAGATGGCATGGGCGGCATGGGGATTTTCCGTGTCAAAGACGATGCACTCAATCTTGGCGCCATCATCGAGACCTTGAACCGTGAGGGCGCGCAAACCGTGATGGTTCAAAAATTTCTGCCCGCCATTGCCCAAGGTGACAAACGTGTCTTGGTGATTGGCGGCAAAGTGGTTCCGTTCTGTTTGGCGCGCATTCCACAAGGCGGTGAGGTACGTGGCAATTTGGCTGCTGGCGGCAAGGGCGTGGCGCAGGCTATTTCTGCGCGCGACGAAGAAATTGCAAATGCTATCGGCCCAGTGTTGGCACAACGCGGTTTGTTGCTGATCGGCTTAGATGTGATTGGTGACAACCTGACGGAAATCAATGTCACCAGCCCTACATGCTTCCAAGAAATTTTTGACCAAACGGGTTGTGACGTAGCCGACTTGTTTATGGATGCTCTCGAGAGCGCGGCCGCTTAAGAAGGACTATGTACGAATTTGCGCCGACCCCGCAAGCCGCGCAAGCGCGTCTCGACCTAGTAAATCCCAAAGACTACGCGCACACGCGTAATGCACTAGATGGTGCAGTCACGCACTTGTCGCCTTATCTGACCCATGGCTTTTTAAGTGTTCCCGACATTGCCTATGTGATGTTCCATCGCCACCGTTTGGGCGTGCAACACAA
>JBAXNJ010000258.1:0-3063 GCA_037133815.1 Betaproteobacteria bacterium | reverse complement strand
TGGACAACGCTTTTCGTTATGGTCGCGCACAAGAACAACCAAGCCGCATAACAGTTTCACTCAAAGAAAATTTGCAGTTTGTCGTTTTGTCTGTGGTGGATAACGGGCCCGGCGTTTCAAGCGCGCAGTTGCAAAAACTATCGAAGCGCTGGGCGCAGGGCGCTGCGGGCGAAGCCTTGAAAGAAGGCTCGGGTCTTGGTTTGGCGATCGTCAAATCGTATGTCAGCCTGATGGACGCCAAGTTGTATATGGGTAATGAAACACCACACGGCTTGCGTGTGAGTGTGACCTTCGCAAAGCCCTAGCAAAAAACGCGCTCCGCTTGTAAAATCGTTGGTTGCTTGGCAGGGCGGCGCTTACAGCCCCTGCACTCAGAAGGTTGTGAATAGATGTTGTACCCCAAAGAAGTTGATGTCATTGTGGTGGGCGGTGGCCATGCCGGCACCGAGGCCGCTTTGGCGTCTGCACGCATGGGATGCACTACTTTATTACTCACCCACAACATTGAAACACTGGGCCAAATGAGTTGTAACCCGTCGATTGGCGGTATCGGCAAAGGCCATTTGGTGAAAGAGGTCGACGCACTGGGCGGCGCTATGGCTTTGGCGACTGATCAGGGCGGCATCCAATTTCGTATTTTGAACAGCTCAAAAGGGCCTGCAGTTCGCGCAACCCGTGCTCAGGCTGATCGTGTTTTGTACAAGGCCGCCATTCGTGGCATGTTGGAAAACCAGCCTAATTTGTGGCTCTTCCAACAGTCCGTAGAAGACTTGATGGTTGAGGGCGATAGGGTGGTGGGTGCCGTTACGCAGTCGGGCATACAGTTTCGTTCGACGACCGTGGTGCTGACGGCTGGCACCTTCTTGGATGGAAAAATTCATGTGGGGCTGAGCCATTACGCCGCCGGCCGAGCTGGTGACCCGCCAGCAGTAGGCTTGTCGGCGCGTTTAAAAGAATTGAAATTGCCGCAAGGCCGTCTCAAAACCGGTACGCCTCCCAGAATTGATGGGCGCACGATTGACTTTAGCCAATGCGTCGAGCAACCCGGAGATGGCGTGCCCGGCGGTATGTCTGCTGATATGCCCGTTTTTAGTTATTTGGGCCGCGCAGATATGCACCCTCAGCAAGTGCCTTGCTGGATCACCCATACCAATGAACGAACCCACGACATCATTCGCTCGGGCTTTGACCGCAGCCCCATGTTTATGGGCAAGATTGAAGGCGTTGGTCCGCGCTATTGCCCGAGCGTGGAAGACAAGATCAACCGCTTTGCTGATAAGACCAGCCACCAAATTTTTCTCGAGCCCGAGGGTCTGACCACCCACGAGTATTACCCCAATGGCATATCGACCAGCTTGCCGTTTGATATCCAATACGACTTAGTGCGGTCGATGAAGGGCCTGGAGAATGCGCATATTATTCGCCCGGGCTACGCCATTGAATATGACTATTTCGACCCGCGCGAACTCAAGCGCAGTTTCGAGACACGCTCGATCGGTGGCCTTTTCTTTGCGGGGCAAATCAACGGCACCACCGGTTACGAAGAGGCGGCGGCCCAAGGATTGTTTGCTGGAATCAATGCGGCGCTTCAGTGCCGCCAAATAAAAGGCTTGCCCAACGATATGGGCGGCGCTTGGACGCCAGGTCGAGACATCGCTTATTTGGGCGTGCTTGTAGACGACTTAACCACCAAGGGCGTGACCGAGCCCTACCGCATGTTCACCAGCCGCGCAGAGTTCCGCCTACAACTTAGAGAAGACAACGCAGACATGAGGCTGACCGATCTGGGCCACCAAATGGGCTTGGTTGACGACGCCCGCTGGGGCGCATTTAGCCAAAAACGCGACGCTGTTTCACGTGAAACAGAGCGTCTCAAGTCTATTTGGGTGAGCCCCAAAAACCTAGCGGCCAGCGAAGCTGTTCGTCTTTTGGGCAAACCACTGGAGCACGAGCACAACTTGGCCGACCTGTTGCGCCGGCCAGAGGTGACGTATAACAACCTAATGACGCTAGACGGCGGCAAATACCAAAACCCTGAGCTGCTGTCAGTTGGCGACCAAGAGGGCGGGGCGACTGTTTCACGTGAAACAGCCCAAGCTATCGTCGAGCAGATTGAGATTTCTGCCAAGTACGCTGGCTACATTGGTCGCCAACAAGAAGAGGTATTGCGCGCGGCGCATTACGAAAACCTCAAGTTGCCACAAGACTTGGACTACGACCAGGTCTCGGCCTTGTCTATGGAGGTTCGCCAGCGTCTAAATCGCCAGCGCCCTGAGACCCTGGGGCAGGCTTCGCGGATGACGGGCATTACGCCGGCAGCGGTTTCCCTTTTACTCGTGCATTTACGCCGCGCCCGTTACAAAGGGCTTGGTAACGAATCGGCCGCCGCAGAACCTGTTAGCGACGTGCTGGCTACTTAATATGCACGCCCTGTCCTTGCCTTTGCGCCAAGGCTTGGACGCACTGGGGCTGTTGCTGGACGAGCATCAGCAAAACCAGCTTCTGAGCTATGTGGATTTGATGGGCAAATGGACCCGCGTTTATAACTTGACCGCGGTACGTGACCCGCAAGAAATGCTGACGCACCATTTGCTAGATAGTTTGTCGGTGGTTTTGCCCTTGCGGCGTCAGCTAGCGGGTGCGCGTTCGACGCGATTGGCCAAGCCGCAAGGTGACCAAGCCGCAGATGATCTGCAAAAGCCTTTTGCCTTGCTAGACGTTGGAAGCGGAGCCGGTCTCCCTGGCGTGGTGATCGCCATCACCTGCCCCGAGATTCAAGTAACTTGCCTGGACGCCGTAGCTAAAAAAGTAGCTTTTATTCAGCAGGCGGCAGCAAGCCTCAAGCTTTCAAACTTGACAGGGCTACATGCGCGCATCGAAACCGTCACGATGCCCTTTGACATCATTTCCTCTCGCGCTTTTGCCTCGTTGTCAGACTTCGTTAACGGATCCAACAAGGCGCTAGGAGCTGGCGGCATATGGATGGCAATGAAGGGTAAAACCCCAGAAGAAGAGCTTGCGGCACTCCTAGAGATAGTAAAAGTGTTTCACGTGGAACAACTA
>JBAXNJ010000257.1:0-3071 GCA_037133815.1 Betaproteobacteria bacterium | reverse complement strand
GCATTCCAAAACGAAGCATTGGCTGATTGTGCGAAACCCATGACACGGTTTTGGTCCATCAACTTGGTGAAGATGACGTACCAACTCGCCATGCTCATCAGCACCAAAATCAGTAACGTAGCTTTAGCCACCCAATCACCTTGTGCCCAAACCGCAGATAAGCCATATGGGTTGTCTAAGGTTTCTTCGGCTGCATAGGCGCTCATCGATAAGAGACATGCGCTGAGTGAGAAAAGCCATCGTTGTATACGAATTAAATACATGTAAATTTCCTAGTCAAAACTGCAATTTCAAAAACAATTATTCCAAACGCCAGGTGTATTTGATGCTGGCCCAACTTTGCTCCGCTTTGCCATCGATAGTGCCGGGTCTGAACTGACATTTAGAGAGAGCGTTGCGAGCCGCTTCGTCCAACCTTGGAAAGCCAGAAGTTTTTTCTATCTCGGCTTGTAGAACGCGACCATCTGCACCAATCAAAAATTTCAAACTTACTGTGCCTTCTTCTTCTAAGCGGCGCGAGGCGCTGGGGTAATCAGGCTTGGCGCAACTCGCGCCAGGTTGGATCGCGGCACCCGTGCGAATAGATGGAGATGGTGCCGAGGATGCTGTGGGTGCCGTAGGTGGTGTGCTTTGTGTCGGGGTAACGTTTATAGCTGGCGCAGTAGGCGCCGTGATGACGGGTGTAGCTGCTGCAATGGGCGGTTGAATAACCGGAGGTAATGGTGTTTTAGGCGAAGGTGTTTTGGGTGCTGCAACGGGTGGCGGGGGTGGTGCAGCATCGGTTAACAACAAGGCTTCTACCGATTCTTGTGTCAATGTGATGGCTTGACGCGCTAAGCCTGATTGAATCAGCCATAACAAAATACCGTGCAAAACAAGCACCACCATCAAGCTGGGTAGGCGCTTGGTTTTGGTACGCTGTTGGTACGTGGTAGTTGGATTCAATCGATTCATCACAAAAAACAAATGGCTAACAGGGTAAACACCATTATCAACAAGCCATGATTCAAGAAGAATCACCTGTATCAATTCGTATGATGTTAAGTGATAAGGGTTCATCCCTTGTTTAGGATTTCACTCACCCCCAATCCAGGAGACGGACAAATGAAAAAAAGAAATTTTGCAAAACTGATGGCTGTGGCCTTTGCGTTTAGCGCCACGGCTTTTTCGTTCCATGCAAATGCAGATACCAAAATGGTTCTTAAAGCCTCTGATGTGCACCCATTGGGTTATCCCACAGTAGAAGCCATCGTGCGCATGGGTAAAAAACTCGAGACAGCAACCAATGGGCGTATCACCATCCAAATGTTCCCTTCCATGCAATTGGGTGGCGAAAAGGAAATGATTGAGCAGGCCCAAGTCGGCGCCTTGCAGATCGCGCGTATTTCAGTGGGTGCCATGGGCCCCGTAGTTGACGAGGTCAACGTGTTCAACATGCCTTTTGTTTTCCGTGATGAGGCGCATATGCGCAAGGTCATTGATGGCCCTATCGGCCAAGAACTCTTAGAGCGCATGACTAACGGACCTGGCTCACGTTTAGTGGCCTTGGGCTGGATGGATGCTGGAACGCGAAATGTGTATGCCAACAAAGCCGTGACAGCACCTGCAGACCTCAAGGGAATGAAGATCCGCATGATGGGCAACCCCTTGTTTGTGGAAACTATGAACGCCATGGGTGGCAACGGTGTTGCTATGGGCATGAATGAGTTACTCCCAGCCTTGCAAACTGGCGTGGTCGATGGTGCAGAGAACAACCCACCAACAATCTTGGCGCAAAACCACTACACCGTTGCCAAAGTCATGAGCTTGACTGGTCACCTCATCATTCCCGAGATTTTTGTTTTCTCGAAGAAGTCTTGGGAAGGTTTGAGCAAAGAAGACCAAGCCTTGGTGAAGAAATTCTCAGCTGAAGCGCAAATTGAACAGCGCAAATTGTGGGACGACTACACCAAAGAAGCAGAGACAAAGCTCAAAGGCTTGGGTGTGCAGTTTGTGGTGGCTGATAAGTCTGCATTCTTTAAAGCGACCCAGCCTATCCGCGATAAATATGGATCGAAATATGCTGCTTTGATCAAGCGTATTCAAGATACTAAATAAATTGTGTTGGTCTCTGCGTGGCTGGCTTGTTAAAAAGCCAGCCACGTTTTTATTTGAAACAAAGATCCTATGAAACAAGCCTATTCACGAGCCATGGAGTGGCTGTATCTTTTATGCATCGTCATGTCTGGCGCAGCTTTGGTGGTCATTACCTTGATCATTCCCTTTGGCGTATTCATGCGCTATGTGATGAATAACCCGCAGTCATGGCCAGAGCCGGCTTCTGTTGTGATGATGGTGTTTTTCTCCTTCGTAGGGGGTGCCGCCATTTATCGTGCAAATGTGCATATTGCGGTGGAGGCCTTGCTCAATGCTGTGTCGCCACGCGTTAAGTCATTGATGCTGATGGGCGTAGAGGCTTGTATGGGGGCAACCTCTTTGTTCATGATTTATTACGGATATCAACTGTGCCTAATTACTTGGAACCAGTCGGTGGCTGAGTTTCCAGGTGTGCCAGTGGGCTTGGTCTATTCACCCATACCTTTGGCTGGGGTGTTGACCACTTTATTTTTGATTGAGCGCATATGGGTCGGGCATCCACCTGAAAGCTCAGTGATGTACAGCGATGGTGCTGTGGAATTGGAGTAAGTCATGGATATATTGGTCTTACTTGGTTCGTTTGTACTTTTGTGTGCACTGGGGTTGCCTGTGGCCTATGCCTTGGGCTTATCCGCTATTTTTGGGGCGCTATGGATTGACCTTCCTCTTGAAGCCATCATGCTCAAAATCTCGGATGGCACAGATGACTTCTCTTTGCTAGCAATTCCATTTTTTGTATTGGCCGGCGGCATCATGGCCGAAGGCGGTATGGCTAATCGGCTAATCAATTTAGCCAAGGTGTTTGTAGGCTTTATCCGCGGTGGTTTGGCCTTGGTCAACATATTGGCATCCACCTTGTTTGGTTGCATTTCTGGTTCGTCTGTAGCAGACACCTCGGCGATTGGTTCGGTGATGATTCCGCAAATGGTCAAGGC
>JBAXNJ010000256.1:0-3078 GCA_037133815.1 Betaproteobacteria bacterium | reverse complement strand
GGCAGTTTGCCACTGGTTCATCGCGTAATAAGAAATTCCATTCAGCCCGACTTTGCCATTGCACCAGGGTTGTGCAGCTGTCCATTCAATACATTCATACTGATCTTGAGCTTCTAGGGCCGACCACACATCTAAAAACCCTTCGGAGCAGCCAGCCCCCCTTGAGTCAATCCGCACACATGCGTATCCATCAGGCACCCATTTTTCGGGATCGACTAGCTCCCAACTTTGGTATTTATTTGAGGTTCCTTCAGCCACCTCAGGGTAGGCAGTAATCATTCGCGTCCATGCCGTTTTGTAGCCGACTTGGAAAGGAAGCCCTTTCGCATAGGGGCCATAGGTCAGGATAGCTGGGTACTGACCTTGCGCTATGGGGCGAAAAATATCTGCTCGAATGATGATGCCATCGGCAAGGCGAATTGGCACATCCCACTCAATATGCATACCGTCTTTTTGTTCAATCAAAGTATCCATAAGGGCATCACAAGTAAAAGAAGCAAAGGTCAATCTCGTAAAGATTATCACCGTATCTTAATAATGGCTATTCACACAAGTGACACTAATTTATTTATCCGCGGATTCGAGCACGAAGTGTCACTTATGTTCACAAATAGGGGTTTTCATCGTTAGAAATTTGTCGCGCAAGCTTTAGGATGCTTATAACTTATTGCTTTTTGGGATGAAGACATTGGAAACAAAAAATGCTATCGAAGTATCCGATGGGATGCTCATTGAATGGGATGTATCCATTCCAATGCGCGATGGACTGGCGTTGAAAGCAGATATTTTTCGTCCCACTACTCCTGGACGCTACCCAGTCTTGATGACCTATGGACCTTACGGAAAAGGCCTTGCATTTCAAGACGGTTATAAAACTTGCTGGGATCGCATGGCAGAAGATCACCCTGATGTCGTCAAGGGATCGTCCAACAAATACCAGAACTGGGAAGTAGTCGATCCAGAGAAATGGGTCCCGCATGACTATGTTTGCATCCGAGTTGATTCACGCGGTGCTGGCATGTCTCCCGGATACATGCAGTTGTGGAGCCCCCAAGAGGCTATCGATTTTTATGATTGCATTGAGTGGGCAGGCGTACAAGAGTGGAGTAACGGCAAGGTGGGGTTGAATGGTATTTCCTATTACGCAATGAACCAATGGCAAGTTGCATCTCTTCAGCCACCACATCTAGCTGCCATTTGCCCTTGGGAAGGCGCGGCCGATATGTACCGTGACCTCAGTCACCACGGTGGCATATTGTGTGATTTCATAAAAAACTGGTATGACATGCAAGTCCGCACAGTTCAATATGGCCTTGGCAAGCGAGGGCCCAAAAGCCGTGTCACCGGCAAGCCCGTTTGCGGCGACATTGAATTGAGCGATGCCGAACTTCTTGAAAACCGTGAAAACTTTGCCCAATCCGCACTCAAGCACACCATGGATGATTCCTACTGGCGTGCCCGTATGCCAGACTGGTCCAAAGTAACCGTCCCCATCTTCTCTTCCGCCAACTGGGGCGGCCAAGGTCTTCACCCCCGCGGTAATTTTGAAGGCTTTACAAGAGCCGCATCCAAAGAGAAATGGCTTGAAGTTCATGGCATCGAGCATTGGACGCACTTCTACACAGACTACGGACGCGAGCTTCAATTAAAGTTTTTTGACTATTTCTTACATGGCAAGAAAAACGGCTGGAATCGACAGCCCAAGGTGTTGTTAAACATTCGCCACCCCGGTGAAAAATTTGTCAAGCGCTCAGAGGACGAGTGGCCACTGAAAAAAACCCGCTGGACACGCTTTTATTTGCAAACAGATGCGGCTTCTTTGTCTACCAAACCGCCCTTGCAGTCAGGAAAAATAAGTTACAAAGGGTATTCGGAAGGGGCAACTTTCATGCTTCCTCCTCAAACCAAGGACTTAGAAATTACTGGCCCCATCGCAGTCAAGTTATTTCTCTCTTCTAGCACAACAGATGCAGATGTTTTTGCTGTCTTGCGCGTGTTTACGCCTGACTTGCAAGAGGTGGTTTTTCAGGGCGCGCTCGATCCACACACGCCCATTGGTCAAGGCTGGCTGCGAGCCTCACACCGTAAGCTTGATTCAGAATTATCAAAGCCTTTCCGCCCCTACCATACCCATGACGAGAAACAGCCACTAAAACCCAATCAGCAAGTAGAGTTAGATATAGAAATCATTCCCACTAGTATTGTGGTTCCTGCTGGTTATCGTCTAGCACTGTCTTTGCGAGGTAAAGATTATGTCTACCCAGGGCCTGCGGGTGTTCTCTCTAATATGAAATACCCCATGACTGGCTGTGGGCCGTTCACGCATACAGACTCTAAAGATCGCCCCGCACGAATTTTTGATGGTGTTAACACCATTCATATCAGCCCTAAAAAGGCTCCGTACATCCTCCTGCCCGTTATACCTAAATCCTAAGGTTTCTCATGTCTGTAAAGTTTTATGGTTTTTGGCGATCGCTTGCAGCATACAGAGTGAGAGTGGCGCTCAAACTCAAAGGTATTGACTATCAAGAAATACCAGTCAATTTACTTGCTGGGGAGCAACACGACCCTGCTTACTTAGCTATTAATCCTCAAGGTGCTGTTCCAGCTTTAGTGTTTCCAGGCATAGCTCAGCCCCTCTTTCAATCTATGGCAATTCTTGATTACCTTGATCAGGTCTATCCTTTACCTGCTCTTATGCCAAGCAATCCAGTTGAAAGAGCCAACGTGTTAGCCCTTTGCCACGTGTGTGCCAGTGATGGTCACCCGCTGGTGGTACCGAGAGTTAGGAACTATCTTCAAAATACTTTGAAGATAGATGAAGCTTCACGAAATACTTGGCTTCAGCATTGGACTCTCCAATCTCTCATGACGTATGAGCGAGTTCTAACTAGAAACTCAGATTCAGGACGCTACAGCCACGGTGATCAAGTAACTATGGCGGACATCTGCCTTGCTTCCCAAATCGTTGGAGCAGGCTTGTTTGGTTGTGAGCTCGGTAAGTTGCCAAGGGTAATGTCGATCTATTCTGAGCTATTGAAAATCAAAGCATTTTCAGACGCGATGCCTATGCTGCAA
>JBAXNJ010000255.1:0-3086 GCA_037133815.1 Betaproteobacteria bacterium | reverse complement strand
CTGCATCATGAACCAAGTTCAAACAGTCTTGTCCCACTACAAAGCAGACAAAGTACGATTATTAGGGGTTACTACACTCAAACGCGTTCCAGCTATCAGCGAAGTCCCAACAATATCTGAAAGCGGGTTAAATGGCACTCGAAATTTTGATAGTTCAATTTGGTTTGCTGTCTTTGCACCTAAAGGTACTGACGCACAAATAGTATCGAAACTCAATAGCGCAATTCGCACGGTTTTGAACACACCAGAAATTAGGTCTAAATTAGAAAGCGCTGGCAACAGTGTTCGTATAGAAACTCCGGAGCAATTCAAGGTCACAGTTAAGAGCAACAGAGCCAAGTGGGTAGAGGTTGTCAAAGTCGCCAATATTTCTATCGACTAATAGACAATCTTTTCTTTCTTAAAAAGTTTTAATTGCAATAAGTGACTCAAGTTTTAGGCCTAACTCATCTTGAAGAACGTATTCGCCAAGATTTGGCCCAACTGTGCTTGCCTGCACGACCTTGGATACCTGCAAAAGAATTAAATGGCAAACCCATAAAAGATGTCATCATTATTGGCGGTGGAATGGCGGGTTTGGTTTTGGGTGCTGCCTTAAAGAATTTAGGGATTGATGCACATTTACTGGATAAATCTACCGCAGGTTTTGAGGGGCCTTGGTTAACAACAGCGCGCATGGAGACACTGCGCTCCCCAAAAGAATTGACTGGTCCGGCGCTAGGTATTGGGTCGCTTACTTTTCAGGCTTGGTTTGTTGCCCAGTGGGGTGAAGAGGCATGGAAAGTTTTTGACAAAATCCCCAGGCCTCAATGGGCTGAATATTTACGCTGGTATCGAAAGGTGCTGGGTATAGAAGTTCAAAATGGTCACGAAGTCATTTCAGTAAACCCAAGCCCAGATCAGATAGTAAGAGTAGAGGTAAAAGACCAAAACACACACCCAGCAACCACCTACTCTCTACTTGCGCGTCGCGTAGTGCTTGCCACTGGACGTGATGGTTTAGGCGGGCCTTGGGTTCCAACTTGGGCTAAGGCAATTCCTAAAGACAAATGGGTGCACTCGTCAGATGTTTGGGAAGGCACACGGTTGAAGGGTCAGCGAGTTGTTGTTGTAGGAGGTGGCTCTTCTTCTATGGACAGTGCCGCCACTGCACTTGAGTGTGGAGCGACTCGATTAGATATGTTGATACGCCGTCAAGAGTTTCCGCGAATCAACAAAAGCAAAGGTTTAGGTAGCCCAGGCATTGTTCATGGATATTGGCATTTACCAGACGCATGGAAATGGAAATTTCGCCACTACATCAATGCACAACAAGTGCCACCTCCTAGAGGAAGCACTCTTCGCGTATCTCAACACAAAACTGCATTTTTTCATTTCGGTACACCTGTATTAAAAGCTATTTCGAAAGAAGATGGCACCATACAACTTGAAACGCCAAAGGGGTCTTTGCTAACTGACCAAATTATTTTTAGCACTGGATTTAGAACCGACTGGGCACTACGTCCTGAATTCTCTAGTTTTGCACCGCATATCAGGGTTTGGCGCGATAGGTTTAATACTCCTGAAAAATTAGAGGATGAAGAGCTCTCAGATTCTCCAGACCTTGGAAGCTGTTTTGAGTTTCAACCCAAAACACCAGACGTATGCCCAGGACTCGACAGAATTCATTGTTTTAACTATGCAGCCACGCTGTCCCATGGCGCTTGCTCTGGTGACATTCCTCAGATTAGTGATGGCGCGCAAAGACTAGCGCAAGGTTTAGCCGCAAAATTTATGGCAGAAGATATTGATCATCATTTTGAAGCGCTCAAAAAATATGACGACCCAGAGCTATTGGGAGACGAATGGACTGCAGCAGATTTCCCTAAAAGTGATATATGAATTATTCAAATACCGAGACAACAGATTGGATTGACCGCGCATTAGGATGTAGTGCGGATGATCCTTTGCATGTACTTCGCCGCCAGCGCGAAAAAGTGATTTCAGCAAGCCAGGGAAGTTATGGCGCTATTTTTGATCCCAATATTCCTGGGATAAATATTGAAGAAAGATGGCTAGTGGCTCACGCTGTAGCAAAGCTAACAGAATGCACTGCATTAGCGGATCTATATGCGAAAAACAACAATGGAATTGATTTAAAGACAATCAAAACCCGACAAAATATTCTTCTTGAATATGTAGAGATATTGACACTTCGCCCAGCCGAGGGAGACCAAAAAGCCTTAAACAAACTAATGAGTAACGGTTTCAGTGTTTTGGAAATTGTCATGTTGACCCAGTTAATTGGATTCGTTGCATATCAAGCGCGAGTAGTGATGGGCCTCAAGGCTATAACCCACTACCCTTCTAACCTAACGGGCAACTTGCAATCAGAAGATTCAAGCTTCACACACCCAGCGCATCTTTCCGCTCCTAAAGAAGTTTTGCGTATACAAGGATTCACTAGCGAAACGCTTGGATGGAAAGCGTGGCTACCAGTTCTTGACCTAAGCCAAGCCACAGGGCACCAGTTGGCAGTATTAAAAGCAAGCCACCCTAGCGCGACTTCATCCGATTACTATTTAACATTAGTACAACACCCACAGATTCTTGAAGAGCGTTCAGCCGCATTTAACGCCATCATGTATGCCCCCGGTGGTTTAAGTCGAGCGGAACGCGAGCTTGCCAGTACGGTTGTATCCCGTATGAATGGTTGTGTTTACTGCGCCGCTGTTCACGCACAAAGGTTTGAGCAACTAACCAAACGTAATGATGTGATCGCCCAAGTCTTTACTGATCCTGTAACCGCAGGAACCAACGACCGTGAAAGGTCGATAGTAAAGGCCGCAATTGATTTAACCCAATCTCCAGAGAAATTTGACCAGATGCACTTAGCATCTTTTAATCCTCAAGAAGCCCTAGATTTGGTCCATGCAATAGCCCTCTTTGCTTGGGCGAATCGATTAATGCTCAATCTTGGCGAGCCAGTATTGCCAACCTTCATCAAATCGAGACCTACATTAAAGGAAATACCATTTCGTGCCGATCCTTGAGGTATGAAAGCTGAACAATTTATAGAATTTGCTAACGATTTTGCAAAAGCTAGT
>JBAXNJ010000254.1:0-3094 GCA_037133815.1 Betaproteobacteria bacterium | reverse complement strand
GTGATTACTAGCGTTGATTTAGACCACACCGAGTTACTAGGGCCTAATCGCGAGTCCATAGGCTTTGAAAAAGCTGGCATCATGCGTGCCGGCAAGCCTGTTGTCGTGAGCGATCCAGTTCCACCAGATAGCGTTTTGGCACATGCTACTTCCATCGGCGCCGATCTTTGGCAATTTGGCAAAGACTTCAATGTCACTGGTGACAAACAGCAGTGGGCCTGGGCAGGCAGGGGGCGTCGCTACAGCGGTTTGGCTTACCCGGCTTTACGGGGAGCTAATCAATTAATCAACGCTAGCGGTGTCTTAGCAGCGCTTGAGGCTGTGCGCACGCGATTACCAGTGACTGCACAGGCTATCCGCAACGGACTTGCTATGGTTGAACTGCCAGGCCGCTTCCAAATCATTCCTGGGCAACCTACTTTGGTGCTGGATGTGGCGCATAACCCGCATGCGGTCGCCGCTTTGAGTGAAAACCTAGACGCCATGGGCTTTTACCCAACCACCCATGCGGTGTTTGGGGCAATGGCCGATAAAGATGTCGCCGCCATCATGGCGCGGGTAGGGGTCTTGGTTGACCGATGGTATTTCTGCGATTTGCCGACGGCACGCGCCTCCAGCGCACAAGATTTACAAAAGCAATGGCAGCAAACCAACAGCAGAAAAAACGTCACATCCAGCGTTTACAAAGACCCAAAAGCCGCGTTTGAAGCGGCAGTCGCTGCGGCAGACCCCGCTGATAGAATCGTTGTCTTCGGATCGTTCTACACGGTCGGGGGTGTTTTAAAGGACGGAATACCCCGTTTGGATGCCCCGCATTTGAGTTCCTGAGACCCCAATCCATGGCTTTTTTTAAGTTTCGACTACCTGGACAAACCGCTGGGGACTCTGCCAGCAACTTCAGCAACTCGCCCGCAGAAAGCGTAGAAGTTTTACGTCGCCGTGCCCGCCATCGGTTGATCGGTGCCACGGTGTTGGTCATCATCGGCGTTGTGGGATTCCCCTTGGTTTTTGATACCCAACCTCGGCCAGTCTCTGTGGACATTGCGGTCGATATTCCTGATCGCATCAAAACCAAGCCTATGGTGTCTGCCAGTTCAGCTACCAAGCAAGCTCCATTGGCAACAGATGCCGCCTTGAGTCCAAAAGAAGAAGTGGTTGCTTCTGCTAAGAAAGAAGAAACCCCAACGCCAGCAGTAAGTCAGGCAGCAGTTGCCATTGCTCCAGTTGTCCCCCCAACAACTACAAAAACTGCTGAACCAGTCAAAACTCCTGAGTCTGCATCGGTCAAAGCCGATACCAAAATTTCTGATGCGTCCGCTTCATCTAAAACCTCGACTGCTGCTGTGGCGGTGGCTACCCCAACAGCCAGTGCTGAAGTTGAAGGCCCTCGCTTTGTAGTGCAAATCGGCGCATTTGCCGAGGACGCCAAAGTCAAGGAATTACGTCTCAAATTAGAAAAAGCTGGGTTTAAGACTTACACCAATATTGCAAACACTAAAGATGGCCCGCGCACGAGAGTGCGCGTTGGCCCTTTTGTGAGCAAAGACGAAGCCGAAAAAATAGCCAACAAGATCAAGCAGTTGCAATTGCAACCGCAAGTCTTGACGCTGTGATTGCGTTATGCAAGCGCTAGGGTCTGTGGACTGGATTCTGTTGGCCGTATTGGGCTTTTCGATGGTGTTGGGCCTGTGGCGTGGCATCGTGCAAGAAGTTTTGTCACTTGCGGGGTGGGTTGCAGCTTTTTATTTGGCTCAGTATTACGCCCCTAGCATGGCGCAATGGTTGCCGATGGAAGGCAGTAGCGAAATGTTGCGTTATGCCGCGGGGTTCGTCGTGGTCTTTATGGGTGTGTTGATCGCGCAAGTGCTCATCACTGGCGTGATCAAAAAAATGTTGTCGGCGGTAGGGCTTGGCGTCCTAGATAGACTGTTCGGTAGTCTGTTCGGTGCTTTGCGTGGCATTGTGATTTTATTGGCTGCAACCGTGCTGGTTGGTATGACCCCGATGCGTGAATCTGAGGCCTGGCAACAGGCCCAAGGTGCGAAATGGTTGAAAGCGCTTTTGCATGTGTGTAAGCCGGCATTGCCGGCAGACTTTGGAAAGTACATCACCTAATGTGTGGAATCGTCGGCGTTGCTAGCAACGCACCAGTGAATCAATTGATCTATGACGCCTTGTTGCTGTTACAGCACCGTGGCCAAGATGCTGCGGGTATCGTCACCCAGTTGGACCGTAAATTTTTCATGCACAAAGAAAAAGGCATGGTGCGTGATGTGTTTCGCACGCGCAATATGCGTGCATTACCTGGTAATAATGGTTTGGGCCAAGTGCGCTACCCCACGGCGGGTAACGCGTTCAGTGAAGAAGAGGCACAACCCTTTTATGTCAATGCGCCGTTTGGTTTGGTGTTGGTGCATAACGGCAACTTGACCAATGCCCATGCCTTAAAAGCTGAACTCTTCACGCAAGACCATCGCCATATCAACACAGAGAGTGATTCTGAAGTTCTGCTGAACGTTCTGGCGCATGAATTAGAAAAAACCACCCGTGGGTTAACGCTCAATCCTGCCGATGTATTCGAAGCAGTGCGGCGCGTGCACAGGCGCGTGCAAGGTTCGTATGCGGTGGTGGCCATGATTGCTGGCCACGGATTGCTAGCGTTTCGCGATCCATTTGGCATTCGTCCTTTGTGTTTGGGCCGAGGCAAAGATGGCACCTATATGGTGGCCAGCGAGTCAGTTGCTTTGGAAGGTACTGGACACGTACTCGAGCGCGATATTGCGCCAGGTGAGGCGGTCTATATCGACCTCAGCGGCAAATTAAGTACCAAGCAATGTGCCGATGCGCCACAACTCAAGCCGTGCATTTTTGAATTTGTGTATTTGGCCCGTCCCGACTCAACAATGGACGGCATGTCGGTCTACCAAGCGCGTTTGAACTTAGGCGAGACCTTGGCCAAGCGCGTGGTCTCTACTGTGCCTCCGAATGAAATCGATGTAATCATTCCAATTCCAGAATCGAGCCGACCCAGTGCCACGCAACTTGCGCATTTGTTGGGTGTTCCTTATCGCGAAGGTTTTGTCAAAAATCGTTA
>JBAXNJ010000253.1:0-3095 GCA_037133815.1 Betaproteobacteria bacterium | reverse complement strand
CGTGGCTTTGGGCGTGGTGTTGATGCCGCAACTCTCCGCTGCCAAAGCGGCTAATGACAACCAGGCGTTTTCTAACATGCTGGACTGGGGTTTGCGTTTGGTACTGGTGCTGGCCTTGCCTTGTGGCGTGGCCTTGTTGGTGTTTTCGCCGGCCTTGGTAGCGGTGCTGTACCACTATGGCGCCTTCAATGCGCACGACGTGCAACAGACCACCGTTGCGCTGATGGGCTATGGCGTGGGTCTCATCGGCTTGGTCGCCATCAAAGTGCTGGCGCCAGGTTTTTATGCGAGCCAAGATACCCGTACGCCGGTGATCATTGCGGTGTCGGTGTTAGTGATTACCCAGTTGCTGAATGTGGTGCTTGTTCCTGTTTTTGCCCATGCTGGCTTGGCCCTATCTATTGGCTTGGGGGCTTTAATCAATGCGGGCTGGTTGCTCATTGGCTTGCGCAGGCGCGGGTCTTATGTGCCCAACAAAGGTTGGTGGCGCCTGATCGCACAGGTTTCGCTTGGCAGCGTTTTATTGGGCGCTTGGTTAGCGACCATGACTTACGCACTGAACTGGACTGACATGCAGGTGACACCGTTTTTACGCATTGGCTCCATGGCCGGCGTTCTGTTGGTCAGTGCGCTGATTTATTTTGTTACCCTCCGCTTGAGCGGATTGAATGTCATCAACTTGTTGCGGCGATAAAAGGCGTTGAACCATGGATTTCAAGTTAGAAGTGCCCACCTCTTTGGAATACTTTGCCTCCCTTGTGCAAAGCGACACGGAGTTTCCGTTACTCGAATCTGCCATCTGCTTGGCCCAAGACGAATACCCTGAACTCGACATCCAAGAAGTCTTGGGGCAAGTTGACCAGCTTGTGAGTCGGCTCAAAAAACGTTTGCCTGCAGATGCTGGATCCATCCACAAATTGCGCGTGCTCAACAAGTTCTTTTTTGAAGAAATGGGTTTTGCAGGCAACGCCAACAATTACTACGACCCTGATAACAGCTATTTGCACGTCATGTTGCGAACCCGCCGTGGTATACCGATTAGCCTAGCGCTCTTGTGGCTAGAACTGGCTGGGCAAATTGGACTTGAGGCTTATGGCGTCGGCTTTCCTGGACATTTCTTGGTCAAAGTGCATCTGCCATATCCGCACGAGGGCAAGGTGGTCATCGACCCCTTCAACGGCCACTCGCTCACCAAAGAAGATTTGATGGAACGCCTCTCACCTCTGTATGCCGAGTCTGGTCTTGCCCGTGAAGGCGATATCTCGGACGAATTACTCAAACACTATTTGCGCAGCGCCTCGCCCAGAGAAATCATGACGCGCATGCTGCGTAATTTGGAAGAAGTCTATGGCTCGCAAGACGATATGGAACGCTTGGACGCCGTTAAGAAACGTTTGAAAGTTTTGTTGCCTAGTTTGGATGAGGCTGATTAAGCAGAACGGGTGTCATTACTCACCCTTCTTAAATTTGGGTTCCACAGGCGGCCAAGTCTCTGCTGCAATGCGTTGTGTATACCATCGATGCATATTCGCATCGTCGATGACGTATTCGCCGCGGGCAGACTTCCAGACCATGCTTGGCTGATGATTACGCAGGTTCTCTAGGGCTTTTTGTGCCTGAGCTGGTGTGGCCGGAAGGCCTGTTGAGCTTTTGTAAAAACGCAATGCATCAGCATCGTAGGGTCGAAAACGAGAGCAGCGCTCCAGCATCCGCCACAAAACTGCTTGTTCCAGAGGCTTAAGCGCCAAGTAGTCGCTTTGCATCTGCGCCTCATCATTTCTCTGACTTTCTAATGCCTGTGTATGCATGGCTTGTTCAAAGCGTTGGTCTTGTGTTACGAGTGGATGCAGAACTTTGCCCAGAGCATCAATAAAAAACTGGGGCCTCGACCCAAACAACTCAAAAGCTCGCTCCAAAGCCAATTGGTCAATAGGTCCAAGCTCAGGACGCTGTTGGACGATACGTTCAGCGATGTGGGCAATGAAGTCAGCACCTAGTTCGGGCATGCTTTCTATCTTTGATCCATAGAACGGGGATGCATTGGTGTTGACTAGGCGCAGGAGTTTGTCGCGATCTGAGCCCGACATAACGAGCAGCAACTTAGGTTCTCCAGGTCGGTTGAGTTGATCGCGGGCTGACTTCAGGGCGGTCATGGTGTTTTCGCCCGCTTCACTTGTCAGCGAGTGCTGCGCCTCGTCAATGATTAGGGCGACTGGAGCTTTCGCAGTTTCGTGTAAGGCGCGAAGGGCATCGGTGAGGGTGACCCCGTCGTGCCGGCCGATTTTGGCAAGGTCAATTTTAAAGCCGCTGATTTGGATACTGTCAAGACCAGCTGCCTTGGCGGTCTTAGCCACCAAACCCAGACGCTTACGCAACGTTTGTGCAATAGCATCGTCGATCAAATCACCCGGGTCATTCTTCTGATCGGCCCAGAGGTCGACGTACACCACCACAACTCCTCGACCCGTCAACTCGGGGAGTAGATCGGCCTGTAAAAAAGTGGACTTACCGGTGCGGCGAGGCGCCGCTAGAAACAGGCCGTTGCTTGCGTCGCTGAAGAGGACTTTCCCCATCAGCGCGTCAGCCAGCTCTTTGGCAAATTGAAGTCGCGGGTAATGTTTCATAGTCAATTATCTTTACTTATCTTAATTTGGATAAATTATCTTTATAAAGATAATACTCGATAATTGACCGTAAAGGGTTAATCCAATGTGAAGGTATCTCTGAAGTTATGTGCAGTCAAAGCAGAGCGAAATACGCCTAGAGCCTAAGGTCTGAAGCTTAAGCCACCACCACCGCAGCGCCATCTCCCTTAGGCGCAATCACCCCAATCGTGTGAACCAACTCGCCTAAGTCTTGCAGGGTTTGCGCACAAGCTTCTGCATGCACTGCGTCGATCACCACCACCATGCCAATGCCGTTGTTAAAGGTGCGGTTCATTTCGATGTCGTCAATACCCGCGGTAGTTTGAAGCCAAGCAAACAACTCGCTGCGCGGCCAACTGCCGTGCTGGAGATGGGCGGCCAGTCCGTCAGGCAAAACACGGGGAATGTTTTCTAGCAAGCCGCCACCTGTGATGTGCGCCAAGGCTTTGA
>JBAXNJ010000252.1:0-3130 GCA_037133815.1 Betaproteobacteria bacterium | reverse complement strand
AGTTAAATAGTTAAATAGTTAAATAGTTCTATTTTTAACCAGAAATTTCTAAAAATTACAAATCTCTCACCAAACCAAGTCAGTTGTTACTTTTTCTAGTGTTAAATTGAAATTGGTTTATGGTTATCTACAAGAATTTTCAAATGAAACTCAAATCTCACTCACTTTCTGCGCTGTGTCTTGCAATATCAATTTCTGGCTGCTCATCCATTAACGGAGATCTTGGCATCTCAAATCTTTTAAAAGATTTAGGAAACAAATCACAACAAGCTGAACCTACTAGAACTCAGGTCTTACTAAAAGCAGGCGCTGAATATTTACAAAATGGTGAGATTGATAAAGCACAGGCAGTTTTCAATACTGGTTTGAAGTTCGATTTGAACAATGCTGCCTTACACTTTTTCAATGCTTTTGCCTATCAACTCAAATTTGAAAAAGGTGAAATTGATGCTTTTGCAAACGCAGAGGCTGGATATAAAACAGCCATCAGTTTAGATTCGACCTTAGACGTCGCTTACCTGCAGCTTGGTAGGCTTTACACGTCCAACACCAAATACGTTGAAGCCAAAAAGGCTTTTGCATTAGCCGTTGATGCAAAACCAAAGAGCCCCGAAGAAGCTTTGATCGGACTAACCCAAGTTTCCATGTTGAGCGGCGATACAGAAACAGCAATTTGGGCGGTCAGCAAACTTGATGCCATTGAGTGGAAAGATTCAAGGCTTTACCGCGCAAAAGCTTTTTTAGCTGCAGTTGCAAAACAACCTGCGTTGGCAACTGAAATGATTGAACAATACTCACAATTAGAGAAAAATAAAAAAGAAAATCGTTACCTCAGTTCTCGGGTTAACCAATTGCTTGCAATGAAAACCAGCATGCAAGCGGGTGACAAAGTCGATTTAAAACCGCGCGATACTCTTTTGGCCCAAGCTAAAACCGAAGAGGCTAGCGATAAAGGTAAGGAGGCTGTAAGTGAGAAAAAGGCCCAAGCTGCACCCTCTGAAGAACGCAAGAATTGGTTTAGATGCGACACGAGGCCCGCACCCGTAGAAGAAAAGGACGTAACTCCGCTACTCAACACACCTCATCTACCTGTGTCCGAAGAGAATGCTCACGCCATTACTCTTCCTGCCCCATGCCCTGGAGAAATACCTCCTAGTGCCATGATTGAAGTTACGATGATAAGAACTGAAGAATCAATACAGAAGAGTTTTGGAATAAATCTATTAGACGGCCTAACTCTAGGAAGAACAATCAGCCAAGACGCTACAGGTGCAGTTACCAACAAGGCAAGCAGATTATTTAACACCTCTGCAGCCGGAAAAGAAATGAGTGATGGGTTTTTAAGCTATTCAATGAACATTGCAAATTCTTTGTACACAAAAAATGAAGTGATAGCTAGGCCCACATTAGCAGCCGTTGATCGCCTACCCTCTGTCTTTTTTAGCGGGGGTAATTACTCTATCGCGATCAAGGGCACTGGTGGTGGTGGTAGCGTTTTAGTCGATAAACAAACTGGCGTCGCACTATCTATCACTCCTACTTTTGTAGACGATGATCACGTGATGATTAACGTAAGGGCTTCTAGATCATTTAAAGAGGAAACTCCAGACAAAGATAATATCCCACTAGTTTTAACGCGTAATACTGTGAACGCTGCCGCGCTCATCAGATTTGGCCAAACCTTTGTATTGAACGGCTTAGTTGAGCGCGAAAAAGATCAAACACAAAACTTTACACCCGTCTTGGGAGAGATTCCAATACTTCAATATTTATTCAAAAAACAAGTAACAATTGATTTCAGCAGACAAATCTTGACTTTGATTACAGTCAGAAAATTAGTTGACTCAGACGATTCTCGTGATAAGGCTAAGCTGACTGATGGCGGCGCCACTCTTTCTTTGCACAAACTTTCTGATGAAGTAGATGAGTTCATGAAGATACAAAACAACAAACCTGTCCTTGACGAGGTACTCTCGGGTCTAAAGAAGGACAACTTCTTATTTCAAAAGCTAAGCAAGAGAGACTTGATACAAGAGTCCTATGGATCTAGAAAATTCTTAGACCGTATTATTGGTGATTTAAAAGATATGTTGTATTTTTAAAATCAAGCACCACATTTTTTAACCTTAAACAAACCCACCACTGGTGGGTTTGTTTTTTCATCACCAACTAATAGCCTTTTGATCACTCTTCTCAAAATCTTATCCCCATGATTTACTTCTCAACCACCATCTTCACCAGCGCATTTCTTTTATTCATGGTGCAACCCATCATTGCCAAGCAAATACTTCCTTGGTTTGGCGGTTCATCTGCTGTGTGGACCACCTGTATGGTTTTCTTTCAGATGATTTTGCTTTTGGGTTACTGGTATGCAGACTTTGTAGTGCGCAAACTGTCTAAACGCACGCAAGCTATTTTTCATTCAGTAGTCGTTGTTATTTCTCTAATTTGGCTCCCCATCATCGCAAGTGATGTTTGGAAGCCTGCAGCTGACACTGAACCATCTACAAGAATTTTGTTACTGCTCTTGGTAACAGTGGGCTTGCCCTACCTCCTACTTTCCACCACAGGGCCATTGGTACAAGCTTGGTTTGCGCGGTGTTATCCACAAGCCAAGGTGTATCGTTTATTTGCGCTTTCTAACTTTGCTTCGCTTCTTTCATTATTAGCCTACCCACCTTTAATAGAGCCGCATATTGATCTACACAGCCAAGCGTGGTTGTGGAGCGGCGTTTATATCGTCTATGCCTTACTTATCGTTGTGTCTGCTTGGCATTCAATTCGCCACGAAGTAATTGTTGAAATTCCTAAATTTAGTGCTTCAAAGCCAGAAGTAGTTGAGAAAGCGCCAACCAAACAAGACTACACGCTCTGGCTTTTGTTAGCAACGCTCGGCTCTGTATTGCTTTTATCTTTCACCAACCACATAACGCAAAACATTGCGTCCGTTCCTTTTCTATGGATAGTTCCTTTAGTCCTTTATTTAGTAACTTTTATTTTGGTGTTTGATGTTGGCAGTTCACGCGGCAAAAGTGGTTGGTATTCACGTCAAATTTTTATCCCGCTGTTGTTTGTATTACTTCTCATCACAACCTATGGCATGTATGAGGGCTACGCCTCCACCATGAAC
>JBAXNJ010000251.1:0-3175 GCA_037133815.1 Betaproteobacteria bacterium | reverse complement strand
GCCACATACGTCCTGCATCTGCCATACCAATTGGTTTACCATTCTCAATTACATTGGAAACAATGAAAATTTCAGGATTGCTAGGAAGATTGTAGGCATCAATGAGAAACTTTTCGAGAGGACCAAAGCGCCTGCTGTAATCGAGCAGTTCGTTGGCGGTGAGTTTCTGACCGGTAATAATCACGACGCCGAACTTTTTCCAAGCGTCCTCAACTTTAG
Source organism: Betaproteobacteria bacterium (assembly GCA_037133815.1). GTDB lineage: Bacteria > Pseudomonadota > Gammaproteobacteria > Burkholderiales > Burkholderiaceae_C > Limnohabitans. The sequence goes on along the minus strand of JBAXNJ010000251.1, from coordinate 2,956 downwards.
TAAATTCATCCTCAGTAAGATTGGCGAGATCGACTCCATGTATCTTGTGACCAAGGGGAGCATCCGCATATTCAATTTCAAAAGCCATGATTTGCATTCCTTTACAAGTAATCGCGCCTTAATTTTGACACTTGTGTTTATTCTCGGTAAGAGTTGTCTTCCTTGTCAATTAACCTAAGCATTGCTGGCCATTCCAATTCGCCATAAGTACGTCGAACTCCGGGGGTGTAAAGCTTTGAAGTGAGCTCCGCTACATTTTCATTCGGCATAACCAGTTCAGTTCCTGAGGCCATTGCATCAACTTGAGCTTTGCAGGCCAACTCCAACCAGTACATATTGTTGAAGGCTTCAGCCACGCTTCTACCGCAGGTTAAAAGACCATGGTTTCGAAATATCAATGCGTCATTCGTACCTAAGTTGGCAATTAAACGGCCACGCTCTTCCAAGTTGATAGCTGGTCCTTCAAAGTCGTGATAACTAATACGGCCATAGAAGCGCATGGCGGTTTGAGTCAGAGGTAACAAGCCACACTTCATAGCTGAGACAGCCATACCTGCACGTGTGTGAGTATGGATAACGCACCCTACATCTGGCCGGGCTGAATGTATGGCCCCATGGATCACGAAACCCGCTGGATTTTGATCATACGGAATATCTGGCCTTAGCATCACATTACCTTGATGATCAACCTTGAACATATCAGACGCACGCATTTCGCTATAAAGCATTCCGTACGGATTAATTAGCAACTCCTCATCTTTTCCTGGTACTCTTGTGGTGACATGGTTGTATGTAAGGTCCGACATGCCGTACTTTGCAATTAGTCTCAGGCACGCAGCGAGATCAACTCTGGCACTCCATTCGTCGTCACTTACCTGTTGGCGAACTGAGGACATAGATTGCTTTGCTTGGGCCAATTGAATCATAGAAAACTCCAAAATTTATTATTTATTGTTCGGTAATTGCTATTTTATTCAGTGTGCTTGGCTATACGGACCACTTCAAGCATCAGATCGTACACAGCCTTGTTTCCCATCAGTGAAACTCCATCAACACTTGGCAACGCTAGTCCCGAGTAGCCGTCATAAGCACCGGCCGCTATGGGTGCGGTGATACTGGCTTCTACTTCACGCCATTCAGGCATTTCGAGAGACTTCTTAGAAGATATACAAAGGGCTGCTGCAATTGCATATGCACCCCAGTTTGAAACTGATGCTGGAAACATGAAATCTACGTGTGTGTCGTTTAGGATGCCACCCTTACATGGACAACCGCAATCAGCGCCAAACGGGTGGTTCAACAGCAAACTTTTACGCAGTTGACCAAACCCTATCTCATTTCCTCCGTCACCGACAGCAACTGTAAGGATTTTCTTCAAACGAGCTAAATTTGCAAGTTGCTGAGCATGCGCCACCCAATTAGTGTCCTTTGGTTTACCACTACTGTTATGAAAAATGCCGAGCGCATTGGGTCCAGGCTTCTCAATAAAAAACACAGATCTAACATCGCTATGCTTGGAGAAAAATTCATTGATGAATTCGTTACCCCTTTCGGCGCCGGTTGGGTAGGATAAGACCAATGCTGCATTGTGACGTTGAGACCAAGCATCTTCCTCAAGCAATGGGTTGCCGGCAGCGAGCACAGAGCTTTTAACAGCATCAACGAATGGCGCTTCGGTCATAACGCAAGTTCGTAGCCCCAGTGAACCGAAAACACGGCAAAGAATAGCAACTCCTGAAGGACCGTCAGTTTCACCCTTTGGCAGCCAGACAGGATTACCTGTTCCAGTCACCAGCACTACGGCTCCATTACTTTCAATAACTACACGTTCAATCGCCCTTGCAATCCGGCCGCAGATTGGTTCATTATCCTGAACTGCTCGCCCAGCCTCATAGCGCAATTGGGTTCCACCTTGTTGAACAGGCTTACTCTTGAATTCTAGGTTTGCTATTTGGTCTAAATAGTTGAAAAACCAGTACATCTCTTTTACTTGTTTAACTTCTGTGTTTAGAGTACTCATTTTTTTGACACCATGCCCTTAAAACTGACACCGAGCCAGCGTTCCCATAACTTTGAAATAGATGCATAGTCAAGTCCACCCAAGCCTTCACTTACTGCCATCTCGTAGACCGAATGAGAAGCTTGCATGGTGAACAACGGGACCCCCATCTTGTTAGCAAATTCAATCGCAAGCGCAGAATCCTTGCGAGCGTTAGCTGTATTCATGCCACCGTCGAAACTCTGGCCCATTACGCGTTCACCTAAGCGATGTGTCAGTGGACGCAAAAGGCCAGATTCACGCGCCATAAGTTTGTAAAACAAGTCTATCGGCACGCCTGCTTTAACCGCTAGGGCGGCACCTTCAAGTAACATAACCATCGTTGTATGGGCGATCGCGTTGTTAATCAACTTGGCCCTCATACCACTTCCGGCTAAACCAAGATGGAAAATTTCCTCAGCAGCTGCATCAAGAACAGGTTTGGCGCGAGCAACGTCGTTTATAGAGCCTCCTACCAAAAATGTGGTCTTGCCATCAGCAAGTTTATGAACTCCGCCGACGATTGCGGCGTCCATAACCGAAGCTTCGTAGGGTGAAAAAAAGGCCAAAAGCCAATCGATGTCTTCTGGACTTACAGTACTGGTCTCGATTATCAAGCGACCTTTAAGTTTGCCCTTTGCAAGTTCCGTTGCTGCAGAACGAGATGCCAACGGTGTTGGCAGTGATAGCAAGACGATCTCACATGAATCTGAGACAGCCGCGGAGGAAGTCTCAATTTGTACTCCAGCATCTCTTGCAATATCGCAACGTTCGCGATTTTGATCATAGCCAATAATACTGAATTTTCTAAGCAAAGCAGAAGCTAAGCTGGTACCTGCTTGACCGAGTCCAATAAGGCCAATAGTTTTTCTGTAACTCATATTCATACCAATTCAGTCAATAGTTGCACCAGAGCTT
>JBAXNJ010000250.1:0-3175 GCA_037133815.1 Betaproteobacteria bacterium | reverse complement strand
GTCAACTCTTCGCCATCGATGAATTCTTCACACAACAAGTCAGGGTCATACTGAATTGCCAAGTCGGTAGCAGCTTGTATTTCGTCAGTTTTTATGACTTTGGTAATGCCAATCGATGAGCCTTCACGCGGAGGCTTGACGATCAGCGGAAGACCTAATGTTTGGGGAATTGCAGCAATGGCTTGTTGCGATTGCTCGTCAGGCGCAAGGCTCACCGACTTAGGCGTTGATAGACCCAATGCGGTCCAAATCCGTTTGGTCATCACCTTGTCCATGGCAATGGCAGAAGCCATCACACCAGAGCCCGTATAAGGAATGCCCAACAACTCCAATGCGCCTTGGACAGAACCATCTTCACCATAACGGCCATGCAAAGCGATAAACGCATGGGTAAAGCCTTGCTGAGTAAGTTGATCCATGGCTTGGTTCGCTGGGTCAAATGCATGTGCATTCACCCCTTTGCTTTGCAAAGCTTTGAGAACACCTTCACCAGACATAAAAGAAATTTCACGCTCTGCAGAGCGCCCACCCATTAGTACCGCCACTTTGGCGGTACTGATATCGAATGGCTTGATCGTTGTCATACTGTTTACGCTGCGCTTTCCAACTGTTGTTGCGCAATCGCTAAAACTTGAAGTGGCACTTGCCCGATAGACCCTGCACCCATACACATCACCACATCACCGTCTTGTGCGTTTTCATAAATGACTTGGGCTAGTTTGTGGATGTCCTCTGCAAACACCAAAGACTCGAATCCAGCCATGCGTAATGCACGTGTCAGTGCGCGTCCATCGGCAGCGACTATCGGTGCTTCGCCTGCTGCATATATTTCTGTTAATAACAAAATATCGGATTGCGACAACACATGGACAAAATCTTCAAAGCAGTCGCGTGTACGCGTGTATCTGTGTGGCTGAAACGCCAAAATAAGACGCCTGTCTTGGAAGGCACCACGTGCTGCTGCTAAGGTGGCTGCGAGTTCAACGGGATGGTGACCATAGTCTTCGATCAGAGTGAAATGCCCGCCATGTTTAGCAACCACTTCTCCGTGGCGTTGGAAACGTCGGCCGACGCCTTTGAATTCAGACAAGGCTTTTTGTACCGATGCATCGGGAACATTTAATTCCACAGCAATGGCAATCGCAGCCAAAGCATTTAAAACATTGTGTTCGCCTGCTAAGTTCAAATCGATGTCCATGTCGGGCATCTCCACACCGTTGCGGCGCTGTACGGTAAATTGCATGCGCCCGTTGTTGGCCTTGACATTGACCGCACGCACTTGTGCGTCTGCATTAAAGCCGTAACTCGTGATGGGTCGCGAGACATCCGACAAGATGCTGCGCACTGCTAGATCGTCGGTACACAAAATAGCCGCGCCGTAAAAAGGCATGCGATGCAAAAACTCGATGAAGGCTTTTTTCAAATTATTGAAATCATGGCCATAGGTGTCCATATGGTCGGCGTCAATATTGGTCACCACAGCCATCACTGGTAACAAATTCAAAAATGATGCATCGGACTCATCTGCTTCCACGACGATGTAGTCCCCTGAGCCGAGTTGCGCATTCGCTCCCGCACTGTTTAAGCGTCCGCCAATCACAAAAGTAGGGTCTAAGCCAGCCTCTGCCAAAACACTCGCCACCAAACTAGTAGTTGTCGTTTTGCCATGGGTTCCTGCAATCGCGATGCCTTGTTTCAAACGCATCAGCTCTGCGAGCATGACCGCACGCGGCACAACGGGTATTAACTTGGCGTGCGCGGCAACTACCTCCGGGTTATTTGCTTGCACCGCAGTTGACGTCACCACAGCATCTGCACCTGCAATGTGTTCAACAGCATGACCGACATAGGTGCGAATCCCCAACCCGGCTAATCGCTTCAAAGCTGCGCTGTCAGATATATCTGAGCCTGAAATGGCATAGCCTAAATTCAGTAAGACTTCGGCAATGCCGCTCATTCCAGAGCCACCAATGCCTACAAAGTGGATATGGCGAATGGCGTGCTTCATGCAACAACTCCTTGGCTTGCTAGTTGCTCGCAGATGGCCACTGTTTTTTCAGTGGCATCAGTCTTGCGCATGGCGTAGGCTTTTTCTGCAACCTCTACTAATTTTTCGCGTGTCAGTACTTGCAACTGATCTGCCAAGCCCTGCGCGGTGAGTTCGGCTTGCGGTATGAGCCAACCTCCTCCAGCATCCACTACAAATTTGGCATTGGTGGTTTGGTGGTCATCCACCGCATGGGGGAAAGGCACATAAATAGCCGCCACACCAATCGCCGCTAATTCTGTGACCGTACTTGCACCAGCCCGCGCAATCACTACATCGGCATGGGCAAAGGCTTGGGCAGTATCTTCAATAAAAGGTGTCAATGTGGCTTGCACATCTGCTTGTTCATACGCTGTACGCAACGCATCTATTTGCTTGGCACCACTTTGGTGGATGACTACAGGGCGACGAAATTCCGACATCAAGGCCAAAGCCTGTGGCACAACTGTGTTGAGTGCTTGTGCTCCTAAGCTCCCACCCACTACCAAAAGCTGCAAAGGCCCATGGCGCTTGGTTAAGCGCTCCGCTGGACGCGCTTGTTTGACAAACGCTTCACGCAATGGGTTTCCAATCCACTGTGCTTTTTTCAAAACACCAGGGAAAGTTGTCAATACAGATTGCGCAAACAGGGCTAGCACTTTGTTGGCCATGCCCGCTACAGAATTCTGCTCATGCACCACCAACTTGTGTCCAGTAACTGCAGCCATGAGACCTGCCGGAAAGCTGATGTAGCCACCCATACCCAACACGACGTGGGGTTTGATGCGGCGCAACACTTGCACGCTTTGCCAAAACGCACGCAGCAAATTAAATGGCAAAGTAAATAAGGTCATCAGGCCCTTACCTCGCACGCCCGAGAACTGCACCTGCTCATAGTCAAATCCATGCGGAGGAACCAATTGGCTTTCCATGCTCGGTGCAGGGCCTCCCAACCAGTGCACATTCCATCCGCGCTCACGCAAACGGTGCGCCACGGCCAGACCCGGAAAAATATGCCCGCCTGTGCCACCAGCCATGATGAGTGCAGTTTTCATAGCCGCCCTCCATGCATCAGCACGCGGTTTTCAAAGTCCACACGCAAGACCACTGCAATAGCTACCAAGTTCAACAAGATGGCCGAACCTCCAT
>JBAXNJ010000249.1:0-3177 GCA_037133815.1 Betaproteobacteria bacterium | reverse complement strand
AGGCATTGCGAAACACATGCACCCACAATACCCTGCGCGAGGACAAGCCTTTGGCGCGCGCCGTCAACACATATTGCTTACGAATTTCTTCGAGCATGGCGTTTTTGGTCAACATGGTGATCACTGCAAATGAGCCCAACACACTGGCTGTGACGGGCAAGACGATGTGCCACAAATAGTCTGTGATGCGCTCCATCCAACCCAGTTGTGCCCAGTTCGCAGACGTCAGCCCGCGCAAGGGAAACCATTGCAACTGTCCGCCAAACACCACCAACAGCACCACGCCCAACACAAAGCCTGGAATCGCATAGCCCGCCAGCACGATCAAGCTGGTGACCGTGTCAAACCGCGTACCCGAACGCACTGCCTTGGCGACACCCAACGGCACTGAAATGCAATAACTCAAGAAAAACGTCCACAGCCCCAAACTGATCGAAACAGGCAGTTTTTCTTTGATCAACTCCCAAACATCTTTGGGGTAGAAAAAGCTTTTGCCTAAATCGAATCGGGCGAACTGCTTGACCATTTGCCAAAAGCGTTCTGGCGCTGGCTTATCAAATCCGTAGAGCTGTTTGATTTCTTCAATCCGCGCGGCATCCACACCTTGGCGACCACGGTAACCAGCACCCGAAGCAGCAGCGCCCTCGCCGCCGCCGTCACGTCCTTGCAATTGCGAGACCATTTGCTCGACTGGACCGCCAGGCACAAATTGGATGACAACAAACGTCAGCATCAAGACACCCAACAACGTTGGCACCATGAGCAACAAGCGTTTCAAAATATATACGGTCATATCAATTCACAGCTGCTTTTCCAGCAGACAGGTCTACACGGTTTTTGATGGTTGCCCACCAAGTGGATGTGGCCCATGCCTCAGGTTGGTAATACCGTGGCGTGCGTTGTGGCATCTCGAACCGCCCATTGCGCCAAGCGACGCGGTGGATTCCACCATACCAATGCGGCACGCTGTAGTGGCCGTGGCGCAAGACACGGTCTAAGGCACGGACAGCAGTCACCAACTGGGGTCTGGTGTTGGCCGCTGTCACTTTTTGTAGCAAGGCATCGACGGCTGGGTCGTTGATGCCCATGTAATTGGCGGAGCCTTCGGTTTGCGACGCTTTTGAACCGAAGCGCTCGAACAATTCGGTACCAGGCGACTCAGAGCCCACGTTGCGGTTGCTGATGATTTCGAAGTCGAATACGTCGAGTCTTTTTTGCAAAACGGCAAAGTCAATCACTTTGTAGTTCACCTTGAAGCCCAATTTTTCGAGGTTCTTGGCATACGGTGTGACCACCCGGCCCATGGAGCCGGAGTTGTCTAAAAACTCTAAGGTGAAAGGCTCGCCTTTGGCATTACGCAAAGCGCCATCGCGGTAGATCCATCCGGCATCAGCCAGTAATTTTTTGGCGCTTCGTAAATGGTCACGCAATGTGTGGCCCGAGGCTGGGTCCATTGACGTCACGGGCGGCACTGGGACAGTCTGGTTAAACACTTCAGGCGATAGTTTTTCGCGCAAAGGCAAAAGCAAAGCCATCTCAGCTGCGTCTGGCAAACCAGTAGCCTCAAAGTCACTGCCCACAAAATAACCACGCACGCGCTGGTAGGCGTTGTAGAACAACTGTCGGTTGATCCACTCAAAATCGACCGCCAAGCCAATCGCTTCGCGTACGCGTGCATCTTGGAATTTCTCTAAGCGGGTGTTTAACAAAAACCCTTGGAAGTCACCCGCATTGCCGTGTTTGAGTTCGCGTTTGATCAACTCGCCATTGGCAAACTGCTTACCCGTGTAGCCCCTCGCCCATTCACGGGCGATGAAGGATTGGATCAAATCAAACTCGCCCGCCTTGAAGCCTTCGAGCTGCGCTGTGTTGTCTTTGTAGAGCCGGTAGGTGATGCGGTCAAAGTTGAACATACCCGTGCGCACATTGATCTCGCGTCCCCAGTAGTCGGGGTTACGGTCATAACTGATGTCGCGACCAAAAGCTGTGGGGCCTGCCACATAAGGGCCACTAGCAATAGGAAACTCGGTGATGATTTTGTCAAACGCTTTGCGTGGTGCGCCGTCTTGCTGCCCCCAGCGCGCGCTAAAAACAGGCATGGCGCCTACGATCAAAGGCAATTCTGGGTTGGGCTGCTTGAATTCAAAACGAACCGTTCGGGTGTCTACGGCGCTCACTCGTTCCACTTCTGCATACAAGGTTCTAAATTGGGGCGCCGCTTCTTTGCTCACCAAAGTCTCAAACGAATGCTTGACGTCTTGGGCGGTCACGGGGTCGTTGTTGTTAAACCGTGCGTTTGGGCGAATCTTAAAAATCACTGATCGCCTGTCGGCGGCGACGTACACGTCTTCCGCCAACAAGCCATAAGCTGTCGTAGGTTCATCCATAGTGCCCACTAACAAAGATTCAAACACCAACTGCCCCAAGCCTGGTGCAGCGGTGCCTTTGAGGGTAAAGGGATTGAACTTGTCAAAGCTCGTCACCCGAGACGGCGGCACCAGCACCAACTCGCCGCCCTTGGGCGCTTGTGGGTTGACATAGTCAAAGAATTTGAAGTTGGCGGGGTATTTGATGTCGCCAAATTGCGCGTAGGCATGCGCCGCCCAGCAGGACGGAAGCCACATAAAAGCCAGAAAAATAACAAAACCACGCATGCGACAATTCTGCAAGATTTTTTTGGAGTCAATCCGTGGGTACAAAAACTGGCTTTCTGTCTGGAAAAAAACTGTTAATTACAGGCGTTTTATCGAACCGCTCGATTGCTTATGGCATTGCCAAGGCCTGCCACGAACAAGGCGCTGAGCTGGCTTTCAGCTACGTTGGTGAACGTTTCAAAGAACGCATTACCGAGTTCGCCGCTGATTTTGGCTCTACTTTAATATTTGACTGTGACGTAGCCAACGACCAACAAATCGACCAGTTATTCAAAGACTTGAGCCAACACTGGCCCACCTTTGATGGTTTTGTCCACAGCATTGGCTTTGCCCCCAAAGAGGCGATTGCGGGAGATTTCTTAGATGGCCTTACACGTGAAGCTTTCCAAATTGCCCATGACATCAGCGCATACAGCTTTCCGGCCATGGCCAAAGCTGCCCTGCCCTACCTCAACGAGAAATCTGCCGTGCTAACCCTGACTTATTTGGGCGCCATCCGCACGGTGTCCAACTACAACACCAT
>JBAXNJ010000248.1:0-3179 GCA_037133815.1 Betaproteobacteria bacterium | reverse complement strand
GTCGCGCAGAGTATGTGGGCATCACCGACCAAGAAGCCTTGGATGCTTTCCACTATCTGTGTCGCACCGAAGGCATCATTCCTGCATTGGAATCTAGCCATGCTGTGGCTTATGCGATGAAGCTCGCTAAAACCATGATGCCCCAACAATCGATCTTGGTTAATCTCTCTGGTCGTGGCGACAAAGACATTGGCACTGTGGCAGATCTCTCAAACGCTGATTTCTTTTGTCGACCCAGTTGCCAAGGGCAGTCGATCAAAGGTGCGGGTGTTGTGCACTGCGAACAAGTTGTCTCCTTATCCCATCTGCAAGGAGCCAAAGCATGAGCCGCATAAAGACAACGCTCGATGAGCTAAAAGAGCAGAAACGCAAGGCACTTATTCCTTATGTGATGGCTGGGTTTCCGAACGCAGATATCACACCTGCACTGATGCACGGCATGGTGGAGTCGGGCGCGGACATCATCGAACTAGGCGTTCCCTTTAGTGACCCGATGGCAGATGGCCCTGTGATTCAAAAAGCGGGCGAAGCTGCGTTGCGTTTGGGAATTGGCATGTCGCACGTACTCGATATGGTGAAAACCTTTCGCCAAAAAGACAGCGTCACACCAGTCGTTTTGATGGGCTACGCAAATCCTGTGGAATGCTATGACTTGCACCATGGGCCACATGCTTTCGTTAAACACGCAGCAGCTGCAGGTGTTGACGGTGTGTTGATCGTTGATTACCCGCCAGAAGAGTGCACAGAATTCGCCGCCACCTTGCGTGCTAACAACATGGATTTGATCTTCTTGTTAGCCCCTACCAGCACCGATGCTCGTATCGAACAAGTGGCTCGCGTGGCAAGCGGCTATGTGTATTACGTCTCACTCAAAGGCATCACGGGCGCTGGCAATTTAGACACAGATGCTGTCGAAGCTATGTTGCCTCGCATTCGTAAATATGTTCATATTCCTGTAGGTGTAGGTTTTGGTATTCGTGATGCAGCCACCGCACAAACTGTCGGACGTGTGTCAGATGCTGTTGTAATTGGGTCGCGGCTCATCCAATTGCTTGAGGCAGCACCTAAGGGTGATGAAATTACCAGCGTGCGAGAATTTCTCCAAGGCATTCGTGTAGCGCTCGATGCATAAAACATTGCAAAGGAACCATCTATGAGTTGGCTCGAAAAACTTCTCCCCCCAAAAATTCAACCCACAGATCCATCGGACCGCCGCAGCGTTCCCGAAGGTGTGTGGGTGAAGTGCCCAAGTTGTGAAACTGTTCTCTACAAGAGCGATCTCGAACAAAACCAAAACGTTTGCCCGAGTTGCAGTCACCATCTGCGCATTGGCGCACGTGCGCGATTGGATGCATTTTTAGATGCAGAAGGTCGTTATGAAATTGGCCAAGAAGTCATTCCAGTGGATCCCCTGAAATTCAAAGACAGCCGTAAATATCCTGAGCGTTTGAAAGAAGCCATGTCCAACACGGGCGAGACCGATGCCTTGGTGGTAGTGGGTGGTGCAGTGCACAGTATCAATTTGGTAGCCGCATGTTTTGAGTTCGACTTTATGGGAGGCTCGATGGGCTCTGTAGTTGGAGAACGATTTGTGCGAGGCGTTCATACGGCGATCGAGCAAAAAGTGCCTTTTGTTTGCTTTACCGCAACCGGTGGCGCGCGCATGCAAGAAGGTTTGCTCTCGTTAATGCAAATGGCCAAAACCAATGCCGCCTTGACACGCTTAGCCAAAAAAGGCCTGCCTTACATCAGCGTATTGACCGACCCCACCATGGGCGGTGTGTCAGCAGGATTCGCATTTTTGGGCGATGTGGTGATTGCAGAGCCCAAAGCGCTAATCGGGTTTGCTGGCCCACGCGTGATTGAAAGCACTGTGCGCGTTACCTTGCCTGAAGGCTTTCAGCGCGCTGAGTTTTTACAAGAAAAAGGCGCTCTCGACATGATTTGCGATCGCCGTCAATTACGTAAAACCGTTGCAACCACCTTGGCCATGATGTTGCGTTTACCAGCGGACGCTGTGGCATAAACAAATCTGTAGATTTTTAAAAAGACCCCTCGGGGTCTTTTTTTATGGCTTTTCAAAGATGCAGGTGTGTGAGTGGTACTTGCTATTTTTTAAGAAGCTCATCATTCATTTGCCTGTAGACATCCATAGGATGCGGAGTTTATTTAATTTCAAAATTTACCGGAAATTTGTAACTGAAATTTAGTTACACATTTTTCATAAATTCCTCTACAATGGCCCAACACGAGAAAACACTTAGGAAATTACTTTCTAAGCCAACCCCTACAGATTTAACTTGGAATGAGATGACAACACTATTCAAGTATTTGGGATATGAAGAAATCAACAACGACGGTTCTAGGAGAAAGTTTGTATCCCAAACCTCCGGGAGAAAATTCTTTATTCATAAACCGCATCCACAACCGACGCTAAAGGTATATGTGGTGAAGCAAATCATAGAAACACTCAAACTAAATGGACATATATAAATGGAAATGTTTACCTACCAAGGCTATCAAGGCTCCGTTGAAACCTCTATCGAAGACGAAGTATTGCATGGAAAAATACTCTTTATCAACGATTTAGTCACCTATGAGGCCGTTACGATAAAGAAATTACGACAAGAGTTTGAGATGGCCGTTGATGACTATTTAGAAACCTGCAAACAACACAAGGTTGAGCCTAACAAGCCTATGCCGGGACAATTCAATGTTAGGGTTGGTGAAACCTTGCACAAGCAAGCCACTATTTACTCTTTGAAGTCCAACACATCTCTAAATAATGTGGTCGTCGAAGCACTCGACACTTTTCTTAAGCGCTTACCTCGCACCAGTGTTCGTTAGACATATGCTTCTATTTAAAGAGGCTTCCTCTTAAAATACTGATTAACTGCTTCTAGCGGTTTATCTTCTTTATACATCCAGATGTCAAATAACAATACTCCCGCCACGCCCGAATCCATCCCCGTTGACGAAAACCAACTTATCGCTGAACGTCGTGAAAAGTTGAAAGTAATGCGCGAACGTCAAGCGCAAGGCCTCGGTGTTGCATTTCCTAATGACTTCAAGCCTGCGCACCATGCGATCAATTTGCATGCTTTGCATGGAGTCAAGTCGCCCGAAGCTTTGGTTGAAGAAGGTCAGTTCGCTAAGGTGGCAGGTCGCATGATGCTCAA
>JBAXNJ010000247.1:0-3193 GCA_037133815.1 Betaproteobacteria bacterium | reverse complement strand
GCCATCAGTAAAGCTGCTGGAGCCTTCTTCTGCATTATGAATACTCAAATTTTGATTTGACCACCTTGTGCTTTCATGATTGAAGTTGCTCCAACGTGACGTAATCTAGTGCGCGCTCGTGGGTGCATTCAAGAATAACCTTTGGTGAAACTCCAGCCTCATAGGCTTCTCTCCATCGCAAAGCACACAAGCACCAACGGTCATCGGCTTTAAGGCCTTTAAATCGGTATTCTGGCCGTGGAGTAATTAGATCGTTACCCTGCTGTAGTGAGTAATCTAAAAATTCTTGCGTCACTTTAGCGCATATGACATGGCTGCCTTGATCATGTTCATCTGTGTTGCAACAACCATCTCGGAAGTACCCAGTCAAAGGATCGTAAGAGCAAGGCACTAGTGGTGTGCCGAGTACGTTTAAAGAGTCTTGATTCATTGGTTAATTCGTTTATTGACTATTTTGATGAGTCCGTCAGGAGCATCTACAAACTCAAAATACGCATCTTCTAATGTCACAGGTTGAACACTTACTGATCTAACCTCTGTGCCGTCTAAAGCGTCAACTATCTCTCGCAAGCTCAAGACTTGAGGCAGTAAAAGACTAATTTGATCTGCACTTTGGCGAACCCGCCACCCCAGACCAGCTGCTCGTTGAATGACTGCCTCGTTGTCTTGAGACTGCACTTTGGCAACTGCTTTGCCAGGTAAGCAGAATAACAATTCTGGAATGCTGCCCTCGGCAACAACTTTGCCGCTGTGCATCAAAGCGACTCGACTGCACAACCGCTCAGCCTCGGCGAGATGATGGGTGGTTAACAAGATACTTGTACCGCTATCACGCAAGCCCTCGATGATGCTCCAAAGGCCCATTCTTGCTTCTAAATCCACAGCAGATGTGGGCTCGTCAAGCACCAATAACTTTGGACGGTGTATCAAGGAAACTGCCAAGTGAAGCCGTTGTTGCCAACCACCTGAAAGTTGACCCACTTGGGTACTTGCGAATCTTTGTAATTCAAAACTACTCATCAGCTCTGCAACGCGTTGTTTGCGTTCCTTTTCAGAAAGGCCATATAAGCGAGCAAAAAAGTTTAGATTTTCAGCGGGAAGTAAATCGGTGTACAACGCACAGTGCTGGGTGCACAGGCCGACCAGTCCACGAGCCCGATAACCAAGTTCGCTTAATGGTTCACCCATAAGGTGCACCTGTCCACTATCGTAGGGCAGTAACTTGCAAACAATATTCAGAACAGTAGACTTTCCACAGCCATTGGGACCTAGCAGGCCCACAACCTCACCTCTATCTACCCGCAGACTAAATCCGTCTAGGACATGGTGGCTTCCAAACCATTTGTGAACACTGTCAATTTGTAGAGCTGCTGTCATTGGGATTTATCTCTGCCCAGCAGATGCCCATATGACTGGATGCCTAAAGCCAAAGACACGCAACAAAATACAACCAGAAAGCTTAATTCGAAACGAAGTTCATGAAAGCCCATGCCATAGGCTGCAACGCCTTTAAAGGCCTGGTTCATATGCAGCATGGGGTTGATTTGTGCCACGGCTTGCATACCTTGGGGCATGATTTCGAGTGGGAAAAAGGTACCACCTAACACCAACAGTGGCACACCAATCGCAGATAAAGCTACCACCACTTCTTCACTGCGCTGCGCAAACCTTGCACCCAAAAAAAATCCCATACCAACGTAGGAGAAAACTGAAAGCAGCAAAATTAATCCGCCCAACAAAATGCTTCCATGGTATTTGGCGCCAATGTAGTGGGCGATGCTGTAGAGCATTACAACTTGCATGAAGGCTAGCAATAACTGGGCAATGACAACACCCAAAAAGTACGCTGCTGGGTAGAGTGGTGTGGTTAGCAAGCGGGTCAGAGTGCCTCGTTCACGCTCTGCCGCTATCACAGCGACTGTGCCTCCTAGGCAGCTAAAAAATAGTGCTGCACCTACTAAAATTCCTGCCGCTGCAGCATCAAGGCCGGCACGCATGCTGGCGTTGTGTGCATATACCAAACCGAACAGAAGCATCATTGCTGATGGAAATACGGCCCAAAAAATAAGCCCTCGTTTCTGCCGCCATTGCTCAAGCAACAGCCTTTGCGCAACGGCAAGTGTTTGAACCCACAGAAGATGGCTGCTATGCATTCAACGGTTGCTTAAAGGTGGCCGCATCTGGAAGTACTGTCTCCAACGCTTTTGCGGACATCAGCACGCCCGGTATACCTGCACCTGGGTGCGTGCTAGCACCCACCATGAATAGGTTTTGAATGTCTTCGCTGAGGTTGTGCGGTCGAAACCAAGCGCTTTGCAAAAGAAGCGGCTCAAGCCCAAAGGCAGCGCCTTTAAAAGAAAGTAAGTTGTCTTGAAAATCTTGTGGGGTCGTCATGAAGGAGACCGTCAAGTGTTCGCTCAAATTAGGCAGAACAGTCTCTTCTAGTGCCTTAGCAATGGAGGCGCGGTAAGGCTCCGCGTGGGTAACCCAGTCGGTGCCGCTTTGCAGGTTGGGTACGGGTGCCAGAACATAAAAAGTATCGCAACCCACTGGCGCCATTGCTGGATCGGTAGCTGTAGGGCGATGCAGATAAAGGCTGAAATCGTCGGCCAGATAGTTGTTTTTGAAGATATCTTTCAGTAACGCTTCATACCGTGGTCCAAGCAGCATCATGTGGTGCGGCACGTCGTCAAAACGTTTATTGGTGCCGAAGTACCAAACAAAAAGACTCATGGAATATTTACCCTTTTCAACCTTAGCGTCGGTCCAAACCTTTCGGTGCTTTGGGTCAATTAGGTTCTTATAGGTCCAAGCCGTGTCTGCATTACTAACAACAATATCAGCTGGAATTTTTTCGCCATTGACAAGCGTTACGCCACAAGCGCTGCCATTATTGACATCGATACGGCGAACTTCAGCGCCAGTGCGTAAATGTCCACCCATGTCTTCAATCAATCTCACTAGGCCATTGACTAAGGCACCTGTGCCTCCCATTGCCCAGTGCACGCCAAAGTGTCTCTCAAGCGCATTGATAAGGGAGAAAACACAGGTCACAGAAAACGGATTACCGCCAATCAAAAGCGATTGCAGGCTCAACGCTTGCCGCAACTTTGGGTGTTTGAGGTGAGTGGCGACCATCGTATGCAGGCTACGCCAGCCTTTCATGCGCACCATAGAAGGCACTGCCTTGAAC
>JBAXNJ010000246.1:0-3201 GCA_037133815.1 Betaproteobacteria bacterium | reverse complement strand
ACAAATAAAGCATCCAATCAATTAGCGAGCCAAGACTCTGCAAAGGACCAAATTTATGGCTGGCAAGTTATGACAGACGCAGAGCGTGAGGCTTACAAAAAACAAATGGGGGCATTTAAAAATGCAACAGAGCGTGACGTCTTCCTGCAAGACCACCGGGCCCGCATGAATAGCCGCGCACGTGAAAAAGGCATCACACTTCGTGATACAGCTGCTTCGTCAACTCAAAGTGCCAGCACACCTTCGCCAACTACCATGTCGACACCTAATGATGCTTCTAAATCAACCAATAACAACGCTACCCAAATGCGGCCAGGCACTGGTGCAGGGCCATACAAAGACAAGTAATGCCTAGCAAGTCATAAGTTATGCAAATTGGTAAAGCACGTTTATTTTTCGCACTCATATGGGTGTGTTGCATTGGCTCAGGTGCATTTGCACAAACCATCAGCAAACCCATACACCTCATAGTGCCCTATGCAGCCGGAGGACCTATAGACGTGACCGCAAGAGTATTGGCTGAGCGCGTCAAAGACACTTTAGGTACCGTCGTAGTTGAAAACCGTCCCAGCGCTGGCGGCAATATAGGAGCAGATTTCATTGCCAAAGCAGCGCCAGATGGGTTAACGATTGGCATTGCGGCAACTGCTACACACGCTGTCAATCCTTGGCTCCATAGCCGCATGCCTTACAACGCAAGCACTGACTTTTCGCCCATCACACAAATTTTGCGTGTGCCTAATGTGTTGGTGATGAACACAGATACTGCCAAACGCTTAGGGATTGGCACTTTCAGCGACTTCATTCGTTACGCCAAAGCCCATCCAGGCCAACTGAATTACGGCTCTGGTGGTAACGGTAGCGCTGGTCAATTAGCTGGCGAGTTATTCAAGTCACGTGCTGGCATATTTGCAGTTCACATCCCTTACAACGGCGGCAACCCTGCGCAACTAGCGCTTCTTTCAGGTCAAGTAGATTTCAATTTCGACAACCTAGCCACTGCAGCGCCCAACATTAAAAGTGGAAGACTCACAGCATTAGCAGTGACCACACCGCAACGCAGTAGCTTGTTGTCCGATGTTCCTGCAATTGCAGAGGTACTTCCAGGTTTTGCGGTTGACACATGGTGGGGGCTTGTAGCCCCTGCACAAACACCTGCTAGCGTCATTCAAAAACTCAACCAAGCTTTTGTGCAAGCGCTTCAAGCGCCTGAAACTAAATTACGTTTTGCGAACCTAATGGCAGAGCCTGTTCCGACAACCCCTGAGGCATTTGGGCTTTTTATGCGCGCTGAACTTGGTAAGTATGAGACTGTTGTGAAGCGAAGTGGGGCTAAGGTGGATTGATGAAAAGGCAGCAAGCAACTTGTTTTATGAGCTTGTAACTTTTTTTACCTTTTAAATTGCGCCAGGCTTTGACGCGCACCCTGAAACACAGAATTCGCCAATGCCATAGGAAAGTCCATTGGGAATTTATTTTCCACTTTCACTAGTGCATCGTCCAACCTATGCGCCATGTCTTTCATCGCATCCCAAGCGCCATCAACTCCACTGCGGTTTGCCAGTGCTTCCCAATGACGATACTGAATCTCCGACAATTTGTAATGCGCTGACTTACTATGCACGGCCATTGCCAGCTTCACTTTTTTGTACTGAAGTGTGAATGCGCTGTCGCCAATCAAAGGCCACGCCGATAAAACATCGTATAAGGGGGTCATGCGGTAACGGCCACCAGGCAGCACAAAAAGTGAAAAGTTTTTGGCGTGTCCATCGATAGCTGCCAGAAACCAAAACAACAATTGGGCACATAAAAAATTTCTGCCATCTTCTTGAAAATTCTCTCCCCCTTTCAACACCTTTAGGCACGCATCCATACTTGGCCCACCTCTTTGCTCATATTTCATTTCGCTAGAGATGCCTTTTGCTTGGCAAAAATCCTCTTGCGGCAAGCGCACCACCCAGCCTTGCGGATGCCAACTGCGGTCAAACCTTTTCACCACCAGCACTCGCTGTAGGCCAAAGTTTTGTATGGACGACTCTGCGACTGGCAAGCCTAACTCTTTCATTATTTGGTTACAAAGCCATTCATTCTCGACAGACAAACGCAGATCTAAGTTACGTCCTGGTGTGAGTCCAATCGAAGGTTTGAGTATGTGGGTTGTAGGCGTAGCACCTAACGGCCGACACCATTGATCGTTAACTTGAAGCAACGCTGTTTTTTCCTGCGCGCCAGCAATAGATATGCGAAAGTACTCGTCATCATCTTGAGCGCCTACACCGGTCTGTGACCCCAATGCACTGAGATGCATTTCAATTTGTTCAGTTGTCAGTGCCTCGTACTTAAGCGCGTCAAATCCTTCAGGGGTCAAATCGGGCGGCAATAACTGCACCGCGCCAACGCAGTCGCGACCAACTGCTTGCAATAGCGAAAAAGCGTCTGTTTTATTAGTACGGAACTGGTTACTAATTCGTTTGCGAATGCCCTCGCTGTCTGGCAACAAGTTATCAAAGTAGTTGCTCACTGCTTCGCCTTCCAACCGGTTGTCTACCGTATAGGGAAGCGACAACGACAACGGACGACTGTGCGCAGACGCGCGCCACGAAGTCGCATAGTCCAGTCGATGCTTTCCGTTACGTCCCACACTCCAGGAACCAACCTTTTCACCATTCATCCAAATGAATAATTCGGCCATCACCATTCACCTTGCGGCAGGTTGTCTGAAACGCATGAAGTTGTTTGATTGACGCCAGAGTGCGTCTGCGTATCGCGCAAGATCAAGTCGACCCCTAAGATTTTTAGAAGTTCTATCAGTTGTCCCACGCTTACCGCAGAAGGATTTCGCTCAATAGCCGCAATTCGCGATTGGGAGACACCCAGTTTGACAGCAAGGTCAGACTGATTTAACCGGCGCGCTTTGCGCATAGAACGCAATTGAGGGGCGAGCTGGTCTGCAATTGAGATGAGATAGTCCATAGCAATACTACTTTTAAGTAATATATGTATATTATCATCTAAATATGATAATGTGTAAATATAATCTTAAGAGTGTATTTTGGCAATTTTCTATTGGCGCTTGGCGGTCAGGGGATAAGGAAAGGACCTAACAGAAACAAAAAAGCGCCTAAAAGGCGCTAATTCATAAATAACTGGCGGAAGCTGTGAGATTCGAACTCACGGAGGACTCACATCCTCGCCGGTTTT
>JBAXNJ010000245.1:0-3223 GCA_037133815.1 Betaproteobacteria bacterium | reverse complement strand
GTGCAGAAATGACTAAGCCGGCTTTACGCAAAGTGTCTAGGTAATGCACATTGGCTTCATAACGGTGGCGATGGCGTTCAGTCACCACATCACCGTAAATTTTGTACGCCAAGGTGCCAGGTGTGACGTTGGAACTTTGTGCGCCAAGACGCATGGTGCCGCCTAAATTGGACTGGGCGTTGCGAGTTTGTATGGTGCCGTCAGCGTCTTTCCATTCATCGATCAAGGCGATGACGGGGTTTGGTGTGTCGGGTTCAAATTCGGTGCTGTTGGCGTTTTCTAGGCCAGCAACATGGCGCGCGTATTCGATGGTGGCGACTTGCATACCTAGGCAAATACCGAGGTAAGGTAATTTTTTTTCACGGGCAAAACGCGCTGCTGCAATTTTTCCCTCTATGCCGCGTTTGCCAAAACCACCGGGCACCAAAACACCGTCGAACTTGGTGAGTTGCGCGACGCTATCGGAGGTGATGGTTTCGGAATCGATGTAATGGATGTTGACGCGTGCATGGTTTTGCATGCCAGCGTGGCGCAAGGCTTCGTTCAAAGATTTGTAGCTGTCTGACAAATCCACATATTTGCCGACCATGGCGATAGTGATTTCTTGTTGGGGGTGCTCGACTTCGTGGACCAAAGCATCCCAACGGCTGAGGTCGGCTGGTGGTGTGTTGATATGGAGTTTTTCGCAAATCAAACGATCAAGCCCTTGCTCGTGCAGCATGCGGGGGACTTTGTAAATCGTGTCGACGTCCCACATAGAGATAACACCCCATTCAGGGACGTTCGAGAACAGGCTAATTTTTTCTTTTTCTTCAGCAGGAATTGGACGATCTGCGCGGCACAACAAACAGTCGGCTTGGATACCGATTTCACGCAGTTTTTGTGCGGTGTGCTGGGTCGGTTTGGTTTTGAGTTCACCCGCTGCTGCAATCCAAGGCACGTAGCTCAAATGCACAAAGGCGGTTTGGTGGGGACCGAGTTTTAAACTCATTTGGCGAACGGCTTCTAGAAAGGGCAGTGACTCGATGTCGCCCACCGTGCCGCCGATTTCAACGATGGCAACATCGACTGCCTCTGGCGTTCCATAACTCGCGCCGCGCTTGATAAATTCTTGGATTTCGTTAGTAATGTGGGGGATGACTTGGACGGTTTTGCCTAGGTAGTCGCCACGGCGTTCTTTTTCTAAAACGCTTTGGTAGATCTGGCCCGTGGTGAAGTTATTGGCCTTTTTCATCCGTGTGTTGATGAAACGCTCGTAGTGGCCCAAATCGAGGTCGGTCTCTGCACCGTCTTCGGTCACATACACCTCGCCATGTTGGAACGGCGACATAGTTCCGGGGTCTACGTTGATGTAGGGATCGAGCTTAATAAGGGTGACTGAGAGGCCGCGCGACTCAAGGATCGCGGCAAGTGATGCGGAGGCTATGCCTTTGCCCAGTGAGGACACCACGCCGCCGGTGACAATTACAAATTGAGTCATGCCAAATCGGGAGGTTGATCTCCCGGTAGGTGGAAATAGAAATTATAGGCGCTCTGCTACATTGCGAACCATGTTGGATCTGCAAAACAAACACATCGTCTTAGGGCTCACGGGTGGTATTGCTTGTTACAAGGCGGCCGAACTCTGCCGCGCTCTGATTAAACAAGGCGCCAGCGTGCAAGTGGTGATGACTGAATCTGCCACGCAGTTCATCACTGCGGTGACTATGCAAGCCTTGTCAAACCGTCCGGTCTTTGTGTCGCAATGGGATGCGCGCGAACCGAACAATATGGCACATATCAACTTGAGTCGCGAGGCTAATGCGATTTTGGTGGCGCCTGCGAGTGCAGATTTCATGGCCAAACTTTTGCACGGCCGTGCAGATGATTTGCTGAGCCTCATGTGCTTGGCCAGACCGGTGAGCGAAGTGCCCCTGATCTTGGCCCCCGCGATGAACCGCGAAATGTGGATCAATCCCGCCACCCAACGGAATGTTACACAACTCACACAAGATGGAGCTTTGGTACTCGACGTGGGCCAAGGCGACCAAGCCTGCGGCGAAACAGGCGATGGACGCATGTTGGAGCCTGAAGAAATCGTGCAAGACCTGATTGCCGCGTTCCAACCTAAATTGCTGGCTGGTCGCAAAGTGTTGGTGACAGCCGGTCCGACTTATGAGGCGATTGACCCAGTGCGTGGCATCACCAATTTATCCAGCGGAAAAATGGGGTTTGCGATTGCTCGCGCGGCGCACGAGGCTGGTGCTGAGGTGACTGTGATTGCTGGACCGGTGCAGCTGCCCACACCACGTGGCGTGACCCGCTTGGACGTTCGCTCAGCGCAAGACATGCATGGCGCTGTGTTGTCGCAAGTGAAAGAAGCTTCTGTGTTTGTTGCTACGGCCGCTGTTGCCGATTGGCGGGTCGCACACGTCGCTGATCAAAAAATCAAAAAAACTGCGAAGGGCGATGCACCTGACTTGCAATTCACAGAGAACCCAGACATTTTGGGTGAGGTGGCCAAGTCGGCTCGGGCGCAAAGCGGCGCATTGTTTTGCGTAGGTTTTGCGGCTGAGAGCCACGACTTGCAAAAACACGCCCAAGCCAAGCGCGAAAAAAAAGGTGTCCCTTTGTTAGTTGGAAATATTGGCCCAGCCACTTTTGGCTCAGACGAAAACGCTTTGTTATTGGTGGACGTCAAAGGCACCCAAGAAATTCCCCAAGCCCATAAGTTGGAATTGGCGCGTAAATTGGTGGCTGAAATTGCCCAAAGAATAAAACATAGAAATGAAAGTTGACCTCAAAATTCTTGATCCCCGTATGGCGGACCAACTCCCCCAGTACGCAACCCCTGGAAGTGCTGGACTCGATTTGCGCGCTTGCTTGGACGCAGCCATTACCTTGGAACCTAATGCGTGGCAATTGGTGCCCACAGGCATTGCTATCCATTTGGACGATCCCGCCTATGCCGCGCTGATCTTGCCGCGCTCTGGCTTGGGCCACAAACACGGCATCGTCTTGGGCAATTTGGTGGGCTTGATTGACAGCGACTACCAAGGCCAGTTGATGGTCAGCGCTTGGAATAGAAGCTCAATACCTTTTACTTTAGAGCCTATGGAGCGCTTGGCGCAATTGGTCATCGTGCCCGTGGTGCAGGCGCAATTCACTGTGGTGCAGGAGTTTGCCGCTAAAAGCGAACGCGGCGAGGGCGGTTACGGCTCGACTGGCAAAAAGTAAGGCTTAG
>JBAXNJ010000244.1:0-3267 GCA_037133815.1 Betaproteobacteria bacterium | reverse complement strand
TTAAGGATTTAATAGCTGTTGCCGCCTCAGTCACTAAGGCTGGCCCCTTGTAGATCAAACCCGTATAAATCTGAACCACATCAGCACCCGCTTTGATCTTGGCAACGGCGTCTTCTCCGCTTAGAACACCACCCACCCCAATGATGGGAAAGTTGGGCCCCATGGCTTGTCGCAATTGGCGAATGACTGCATTGCTTTTCTCAAACACTGGTCTTCCAGATAAGCCCCCAGCTTCATTGCCGTGTTGCAAATCTGAAACTGCATCACGCGCCAAGGTTGTGTTGGTGGCAATCACACCCCATGAAGGTGTGGCGTCTGCTATGCAGTATTTTTTTAGAGTCTTGGCAATGACGGTGATCTGCGCTTCGTCTAAATCAGGAGCA
Source organism: Betaproteobacteria bacterium (assembly GCA_037133815.1). Lineage (GTDB taxonomy): Bacteria > Pseudomonadota > Gammaproteobacteria > Burkholderiales > Burkholderiaceae_C > Limnohabitans. The sequence continues at coordinate 2,884 of JBAXNJ010000244.1, read as the reverse complement.
ATTTTGATGAAGACGGGAATTTGCTTGTGATGGCGTTGCGCAAGTTCGGTGCGTTTGGCATAGAGCTGAGAGATCAAGGCATCAAGCGCTTCGTCACTTTGAAGTTCGCGTAAGTTTTTGGTGTTCGGGCTCGAGATATTGACGGTGATGTAGTCAGCGTGGGGGTAGACACCTTCTAGGCAGATCAGGTAATCGTCGGCTGCATTCTCAATGGGCGTAGATGCGTTTTTACCGATATTGAGACCCAAGAGCATAGGGTGGTTCTCAGACTTTTGGCGGAATTTCGCTTCTTGCACATTGTGTAAAAAAGCACCTAGCCCATCGTTATTAAAACCAAGTCGGTTAATCAAAGCATCGGCTTGAGGCAATCGAAACATGCGTGGCTTAGGGTTGCCGGGTTGACCTTTAGGCGTGACGGTGCCAACTTCTACAAAACCAAATCCAAAAGCACTGAAGGCGTCGATGCATTGGGCGTTTTTATCGAGCCCAGCGGCTAGTCCCACACGGTTAGGAAATGTGAGTCCTGCAAGGGTAACGGGGTCTTCAACCCTCTTCTGTGCATACAAACATTGCAAGGCGGTGCTTTGCGTTTTGGCAAGCATTGCAAGCGTGTGCTCGTGGGCAACTTCAGCGTCCATTGAGAACAGAAAAGAACGGGCCCACGAATATGGCAAGAACGACATGGATAATCTCAATCTTTGATGATCCGAGGATTTTCGCCCATGAGCACCCCCGCACCGAATAACGCCCTGACGCAGGACGAATTAAAGACCTTGGTGGGGCAAGCCGCCTTGCAATATGTGGTGCGCGGCGAGATTGTGGGTGTGGGTACGGGTTCTACTGTGAATAAATTTATCGATGCCTTGGCGACCATGAAAGACGAGATCAAAGGCGCAGTCTCTAGTTCGATGGCTTCTACCGAGCGTTTGCGTGCGTGCGGCATTAAGGTGTTGCAAGCTGCTGAGGTCGATGAACTCTCGGTCTACATCGATGGTGCAGACGAAATTGACCACCATGGTTTCATGATCAAAGGTGGTGGGGCTGCCTTGACGCGCGAAAAAATTGTGGCTGCGCAGTCAAAGAGGTTTGTCTGTATTGCTGATGAAAGTAAATTAGTGGAGACTTTAGGCGCCTTTCCATTGCCAGTGGAAGTGATACCTATGGCGACTGCGCGTGTGATCAAGCAGTTTGCTGCAATAGGGGGCAAGGCGATATTGCGCATGAAAGAAGGCCAGCCTTTAGTCACCGATAACGGTCAGCACATTCTGGATGTGACTGGTTTGCAAATCAAAGATCCGCTTGCTTTTGAGTCGTCTATCAGCCAATGGCCTGGTGTGGTCACAGTAGGCGTATTCGCCCACCAAAAGGCGCAAGTTTGCTTGCTAGGGACAGCTAGCGGTGTGAAGACTTTGACTTTTTAACATATCCGTTCGTTGATTCTCGCGACTTAATGATGATCAGCTAGCCATGCCTTGATGTCTTAGCAACGCATCCAATTGCGGTTCACGGCCTCTAAAAGCTTTGAACGATTCCATCGCTGTTCTGCTGCCACCTGCTTCCAAGATAGCTTCGCGGTATTTGCGACCCGTTTCGATATTAGGTGAACCATCCGGTGCGGCAGTTTCTTCAAATGCGGCATAGGCATCAGCACTAAGTACCTCAGCCCATTTGTAACTGTAATAGCCCGCCGCATAGCCTCCTGCAAATATGTGGCTAAAGGTATGCGGTGTACGCGACCAAGCGGGCGGTTGCAACAAAGACACTTCATCGCGCACTTCTTGCAAGATGTGCATGAAGTTTTGTGCTTTTTCACCTTCGCAATGCAAACGCATGTCAAACAATGAGAACTCAATTTGACGCAAAGTTTGCAAGCCACTTTGGAAGTTTTTGGCGGCTAGCATTTTGTCGAATAGTTCGCGTGGCAATGGTTCGCCGGTGTCGACATGGGCTGTCATATGGCGCAAGACCGACCATTCCCAGCAAAAGTTTTCCATGAATTGGCTAGGCAGTTCAACAGCGTCCCACTCCACTCCGCTGATACCGGAGACATCGCGTTCATTGATTTGCGTGAGCATATGGTGCAAACCGTGGCCGCACTCGTGGAAGAGGGTGATGACATCGTCGTGGGTCAACAACGGAGGTTTGCCGCCAGCACCTTCGGCGAAGTTACACACCAAATGCGCAACTGGTGTTTGCAGTTGCTGGTTGTCTGGTCGCAACCACCGCGCACGCACATCGTCCATCCATGCGCCACCGCGTTTGCCCGAGCGAGCGCCTGGGTCTAGATAAAACTGACCGACCAATGTGCCAGAGCGTTCAATGCGGAAAAACTCAACGCCTTCGTGCCACACAGGTGCTTTGTCTTTGCGAATACTGACTTCAAAAAGTGTCTCAACAATTTTGAACAAACCTGCCAATACTTTGGGCGCTGTGAAATACATCTTCACTTCTTGTTCGCTGAAAGCGTAGCGCGCTTCCTTTAACTTTTCGCCGATATAGGTCCAGTCCCAAGCTTTGGGGTCTTCTAGGTTCAATTGTTTAGCGGCGAACTCGCGCAACTCTCCAACATCTTTTTCGGCATAGGGTTTTGCGCGCTTTGCAAGATCGCGTAAGAAGGTCATCACTTCGGCAGGCGATTGCGCCATTTTGCTAGCCAGCGAAACTTCTGCGTAATTGGCATATCCCAAGAGTTGTGCTTCTTCGTGGCGAAGCGCCAATATTTCTTGAATGCATGGGGTGTTGTCTTGAGTTTTGTCTGAAGCCCGCGTGACATAAGCACGGTAAATTTTTTCTCGCAGTGCAGAGCTGTGCGCAAATTGCATGATGGGCAAGTAGCAAGGCATCTTTAAGCTGAGTTGATGTCCTTGCAGCCCTGCTTTTTCTG
>JBAXNJ010000243.1:0-3274 GCA_037133815.1 Betaproteobacteria bacterium | reverse complement strand
AAATTAAATACCGATGCACTTCCAGCTGGCTTTAGTGTGCTGAGTGCTGCTAGCAATCAACAAGTAGCGTATGGCGACGACAGCTTGCAGCACGGAATCTTTACTTTCTTTTTGCTCAAAGCCATTTCAGGCGAACAGGGCGCGCAATCGACAAAACAAATGAATATGGGACAACTTGCTGACTACGTTACGCAAAAAACCAGACAATTCGCACTAAATAACAATAAGCAACAAGATCCCAAATTCATCGGGGATAAACAGCAACTCGTTGTTTACTAACGATGCGAATAGACACTAGGTTTCTTTATAAGGCTTTTCTTTATTGCCTAATAGAGACGCATGGTTGTAATGTTTTTGCCATTCCGATCGATGTCAAAGCTGATTTTTATTTTGGACCGGATATATCCCGTAACCAAGCATGCGACAACGCACGCGAAACTGCCAAATCCAAAGCTATTGCCATGGTGACAGGCGAAAAGGTCTCGTTTGACCAGCAATTGCAATGTTTTCAAAACCCTAGAAAAGGCGAAGAGCGCAAGTGTGAGATCAATCAAAACTCTTCAGTTTTGGTGGAAGGTCGCATTGGCAAAAGCGAAACCATCTCAGAGACAGTAAAAACTGTTCCTGGGGCGCAAGTTTGTACCGTCTTGATGGTGGTAGATGTAGTGCCACCGTCCGTAGAGTCAGACCCCAGTTTTGATTTGCAGCTCGAACTCAACCGTACAAACTTTAGACAGGGAGACAGCCTCTCCATTAGAGTAAGTCCAACTGCTCCAATGTTTATTCACATATTTAATTGGCGCAGTGCATTCAACAAAGAAAATGTTGTCAAAATTTTCCCTAACGACATAGACAAAGATAACTACATCACCAAATCCATCTCTATTCCAGCTAAGAATGGTGAAGCCAAATATAGTTTGGAGATGGACTGGGATGCGCCAACTGGCTACGATAAAGAGGCTCTGAATGAATCTATCATCGTGGTAGCTTCTAAAAAACCAATTCCTTGGTTATCGGTTTACGATATTCAACGATTCAAAGAGAAATTAATGGAAATCCCGCTCAATCAACGCAGAGTTGTACAGCGCTCTTATATTTTGCTCAAGTAACAAGCAGAAGAATAAGTTCTACAACAATTTACGGCCTAATTCGTCCGCAATCTTTTTTCTCTCAAGATACATTTGTGCGCGTTCTGAGTTGTAGTCTCTGACTATTCCAATGGAGTCAATCATCTTCTGATGCAATTCATGCATTTCAGAAATAGTTTGTTTCATTTGTTTTTCGATAATTTGTAACTGTTTTTTCTTGGCGACGAAGGCGTCCATATTTGCCATCAAAGGTTGCCAATTTTCTAAATAATCGTCTGAGCTTTGGTTACTCTGATTGAGGTTACCAACGGTGTTCGAAATACTCTCCAATGTGGAGTAAATATCTGTCAATTCTGTTACGTTTAACTTACTTTGTAAATTTTCATAGGCATCTAAATTGCCGAATTCTTGTTCAAGTGCTTGGTGGATGGCTTGGTTTGCGTCTATTGCGGCTTGATGAAATTTAGGAACAGGCGCTGCCTCGCCTGCAGCCAATCCCTGCAAAGGTAAAAGCGGCTCGTCATGCAGATCCGCTATGGGGTTGGTGGCTAAATCAGGAACGACTTGTTTGTCGATCTGACCCCCACTGAACACTTTGTTAAATAAATTCATATCAATATTTTTATTAACTTGATACTTCTAAACTAAAAAAGAAAACGATATTTTTTTGCTCTGTCATTTTCATGTTTAAGCGAGAACCAATTTGTTGTGCAAGCGTTTGTGAAAGCCAAAGCCCTAGGCCAGTTCCTGCAAACTTCTTTGCAGATTCGGCTCGGTAGTAACGCTGAAATATTTGGCTTGGGTCGGGCGGCTCCACCTTTCCAAGGGAGTTCTCCACTTCGAATAATATAGATTTTGGATTTCCATCGCCAACGTTGAGCAGACGCACCAATATGGTTGAAAAAGGAGGCGAGTACTTATACGCGTTGCTTATGAGATTTAATAATATGGAGCGCACATAGTTGATGTCTGTTGTGACGGATGTACTGTCCTGCACGTCGATTTCAAACTTTATTCTCGTCTCAAGCTCAGAGTTGGCGCTCAGATATTGCCTGTACAGACTTTCTGTTTCATTTTTGATGGCATATTTTTGAATGGAGGGCTGAATCAGCCCGCTTTCTTGTTTCTCAGCTTGCACGCAGTTGTCAATGACCTGGGCTATGTTGTCGATCGCAGTATCAATTCTTTGGGTCCAAATATTTTTTTGTTCTTGTGGGTGATTTGCCTTAGTAATGGCATCTGCCCCAATTTTGATGACGCTGAGAGGCGTGCGTATTTCGTGCATCAACATCGACAAAAATCTTTGTTGGTTCTGTCTAAGCGCAGTCTCATCGGCTGCCATCTTGAGTGCATTTGTAGCATCTAGCGAGTGCTTAGCAGATGTATCTTGGTCCAAAATAGTGACCATATGGATGATCAAAATACCAGAAACGATAAAGGCGAAAAATGGTAAGTTGTAGGCCTTGAATTCATGAAAAATATGAACAGATGAAAAAATAAAAGTAAATAAATTAACAGTAAAAGTGATGGCTAGCACCAACAAAATAAGAAGCTTCAGCATGAAAACTGGCTTTGTATCCTCTTTTTTTATAGCGGTCTTGATGAAATCATAAAAGATCACGACTACTAACGCCACAAGTATTGAAATGGCTATGCCAGTAATGATCTGCCTGTCTGTAAATGCACTCAGAACCGCAATTACGAGGGCTGATGCAAATATCAGATAAAACAAATATTTGCGTTGTTCTTGTATTTTTTCTGTAGATGTTGCTAGGTGAATGGTGAATAAGCCACTTACCATGGTTCCTAAATTTAGAAACGGCAACAGCAAATAAATTTGTGCTGCCGTTAGGTTTAAATCAACTGTGAATGCATTGGGCTGCGTCACCAACACTCGAGCAATCGAGAATACCAAAGTCAATACACTGAAAAAGTATATTTTCTTCTTAACATGAATAAATCTAATAGTGGCCCAAAGCAAAAGCGTGAATGCTGCGCCCAACTGGAAGGCTGATACATAGGTGACGTGGTCAAGCGGTAAATTGTGAGGCTCGATAGTTTCAGCGCAAGCAATTCCCATTGCTGAAAATATCAGCACTGAAAAAAATGCACGCAACATTGAAAGCCAAGTCATAGGTGCAATTTACTGGATGGCCGCCTGAGAATCTGAGAAAACCTGATATTTG
>JBAXNJ010000242.1:0-3312 GCA_037133815.1 Betaproteobacteria bacterium | reverse complement strand
AAGCCCAGCAGTCGGGAGGAGAGTTTGCACCCACAAAAGTCCGAACTGTCAGGGATGAAGTCACGGGCGAGAGTCGCAAAGTTGAAGTACCCAAGAAGTTAAAGCCTTGGTGGTGGACAGATGAAAAAGGCAAGCTGTGCGTCACCATTCGTTATGGGGCGCGCATACTAGAAATAGTTGAGGGAAAGAATGCCATCGAAACTGACAATATTGCCGATGTGATCACCTCGCTTCAAGTGATTCGCACTGCCGTTGATTCAGGGGAATTGGACAAACGTATTGATGCAGTGATGGGCCAGGTCAAAGCAGGCTTTACTAAAGACGCTGCAGCCACTAGTCGTTCTACATTGAAGTTGCCAGCTAAGTCTTAGTCCAATGCCAACTCAGAGCCAGCAGGTAAAACGCTTGCTGGTTTTCTTTTGACTAAAGTGTCTTGATTGGCTTCATGGGTTTGGCCGTAGCTGTCGTGGGCTTGGTTGGAATTCGCAGCTTTTGCAGGGCTTGCTGTGCGCGTTGTGCCTTTTGTCTTTCACGTTCAGTTTTTAACGCATCACTTGCGCGTTTGCTGGTGACGCGTAGTTGATCCAGTCTCAATTGCTCTGGCGTTTTTGGTTTCTGAAGTTCGAATATTCGCATGCATTTATTTATGGCAACAGTACATGTGATTAGATTGTAGTTGGCGACAATAATCAGTTGAGAATTACGTTTGCGTCCTTGACCACCTTACTCCAACGCACGACTTCACTTCGAACGAAGGCTCTGAATTGATCTGGGGTATTACCGCCCGTCTCCGCAAGCTGGGATGCCCAGATTTCTTTCATATCTGGTAAGTTCATTACCTTCGCACTTTCCTGTTGCATCCGGTCGACTATTGCCTTGGGTGTATCCTTGACCGCCCAAAGCGCGTACCAAGTATTGATGACCATTCCGTTGACACCTGACTCTTCCATTGTGGGTAAGTCTGGAAAACTTGGGGCTCGAGCTGATGTGGCAATTGCTAGGCCACGTAATTTGCCTGCTTTAATTTGCGTAGATGAAGTTCCCATACCGTCGAAAACCAAGTCTATTTGGCCAGCAAGAAAATCCTGCATCATCGGACCCGCTCCTCGATAAGGAACATGGACAAAGTTTGTGCCTGTAACTTTCATGAAAAGCTCCATTGCTAAATGATGCGAAGTACCAGCACCTGGCGATCCGAAATTGAGCTTACCCGGATTGGCTTTCGCATAATCAACCAGTTCCTTTATGTTTCTAAAAGGATGCTTAGGGTGTACAACCATCACCTGCGGCACTTGTGCCACCATCGTGACCGGTATAAAGTCTTTTTCGATGTTGTAGCTTAGCTTTGGATAAAGGCTTTCTGCAATCGTATGGTGTATTGCACCCATCAAAAAAGTGTAACCATCAGGAATTGTGCGCGCAGCATTAGCGGCTCCAACGGTACCACCTGCACCACCTTGATTTTCAATGATGACCGATTGCCCGAGACTCTGTGTCAATTTTGCTGAAAGTGGCCTTGCAAAGGTATCCGTCCCACCTCCAGCTGGAAAAGGATTGATGATTCGGATAGGCTTCACGGGCCATGCCTGTGCTAGGGCCAACGGCTCGATGAGCGCTAACGCAATTAAAGCTATGAGACTGGCAAGTTTTAAGGTTAACTTCATTTTATCTCCATACAAAAAATCTTCATAAACTAATCCATGCACAACTTGTTACTAAATGGCATTCTTACTTAATCGAGAGTTGATCTGCTTTTAGGATGCCTTCAAACAGATTTCAACTTACAAGCACAATATTTTCTAGTAGTTTTAAGTTGGTAGTACAGACGAATCTAGCATGAGGGCTACTGCGCAGCTTTTTTTCGATTGGCTTCAATGCGACGGTCGACCAGTGCAACTTGAGCATCAATTCCTGGGTGGCTCATGCCCTTTGCTCGTGCGATCAACTGTACCAATTTATCAGCACGCTCGATATTGAGTGCCCCGTTTTGCAAGGCACGTGCCGCTGAGGCTGGACGAATCAGCGATTGGGCAGCTGCTGCGTATTTTTCAAATGGAACAAGTTCATCGGGCTTTGCGCCAAGTTTTATGCACAAATCAATCACAAAATTGTAGACCGATCGGGAAGCTTCAAGATCGGTATGTACCGCTTCCTGTGCGGTGCGAATACCTTCTTCTGTGACACAACGGTAATTGCCAGCCAACAACATGGACCATTTTGCGAGCGGGACAAAAATAGAATCATAGACCCTTAGCTTGACTGGAAGTTCAATCTCGCCTTCAGGTGTAGCGAAGCGCGCGCCATCGACATCTTTTTCTAACCGTCGAAGAATGGCAGTCGATTTTTCGTCTTCAAATCTTGCACATTTGAAATTAGTAGGAAGCGTCACCAACAAAACATTTGCAGGCTCCCCCGGTGGTCTTATAGCCTGTGGGTCTGGGCTGTTGAGCGTCATTGTTTGAGGTTCGAAGAAATCCCAGACCCGCGCATCGGTATAAGCAACTTCTAGGGCATCGTAATCTAGTCCAGGAATACGTTTGATGTAAGGTATGGGGGGCATATTCATGATCGACATGCAGGGCACATGAGATTTGGCCACGAGTTCCAGCAACTCTCGCACACCAGGCAAGCGATACTGTGGTTCTTGCATGCAAAGGCAGATCAGGTCATATTGCTTGGGATCGACGCCGGTAGCAGGTCCAGCGCTGACATGACCCGGTAACTTACGCGAATCCAGAATAACGGGATCTTTGCGCCCCTTCACAGGCAATAGCACCTTGAAGCCTTCAGCATTGATTAAATTAGCCTCTTCGGGAAGGCAAATAAAGTGGATTGAATGGCCTCCAAATAATAACTTTGAAGCAAGTAAAGAGCCGTAAGCGGCTCCCATCATAAGAATTTTGTAGGCCATGCGGATGTCCTCTTATAAAATAAATTCTAAACTCTTTACCCAGTTACCCAATTAGATTTCGCCAAACGTTCAAAGACTTCATTTGCTATTAACAGATCGACTTGGGATGCAAAGTCAAGCATCACATAGAAAATCCAAACGCATGTGGTCAAGTATTACAGGTTTACTCAGTTTTAAATCAGGTGTAACCCTCCCTTCACATGCAGTTGGCCCCTTATTTTGAAGAAAAGGTTTTGTCTACTTAATAGCATTTCAAGTATCATGGCATTAATAGTCATTTGGAATTTAATTCTTTCAAATAATAAAATGTGCAGACGTTACTCACACTGACTTTGATAAATGCATAATGGAATTGTCATTTGATTCACTCGACACGCCAGCCCTGACCAAGGCTGATATAG
>JBAXNJ010000241.1:0-3323 GCA_037133815.1 Betaproteobacteria bacterium | reverse complement strand
GGCATGGTCGAGTTCAGCCAGCGTTTCCCTAATCGCTACCACGACGTAGGAATTGCAGAGCAGCATGCCGTCACTTTTGCAGCGGGCTTGGCGTGTGAGGGCTTGAAGCCTGTGGTGGCTATTTACTCAACGTTTTTGCAACGCGCGTATGACCAATTGATTCACGATGTGGCGTTACAAAACTTACCCGTGGTCTTTGCATTGGATCGCGCAGGGTTGGTCGGAGCCGATGGGCCGACGCACGCTGGCATGTTCGACATTGCGTTTGTACGTTGTATTCCAAACATGAGCGTGGCATGCCCCGCTGATGAAAACGAGTGTCGTCAACTCCTCAGCACTGCCTACTTACAAGACCATGCGGTCACGGTGCGCTACCCCAGAGGCGCTGGTGTTGGCGTTCAAGTGCAAAAAGATTTAACGCCTTTGCCATTTGGTAAAGCGCAGGTCGTGCGTGAGGGCAAAGACTTAGCAATTTTGTGCTTTGGACCGTTGTTGTACGAAGCACTCAAAGTGGCGGAATCATTGAACGCTACGGTAGTGAATATGCGCTGGGCCAAGCCGCTGGATTTGCAAACTTTACAAGAGCTTGCGCAATCCCACCATCGGCTGGTTACGCTAGAGGATGGGACGCGAATGGGCGGAGCTGGCTCAGCGGTACTCGAGGCTTTGCAAGACATGAAAATCTCCAAAGAGGTTTTGGTCTTGGGCTTTGAAGATGAGTTCACCGAGCATGGCGATCCAAGCGTCTTGATGCAGCAATATGGGTTGACTGCCACTGGTATACAAAAGCGCATTGAAGAAATGTGGCCGGTCGCGCAGCAGGCCAGCGCCAACTTAAGAAGGGTTGTGTAAATGGCTGTTTGGACCTTGGGTCTCAACCACCGCACTGCACCCATCGATTTGCGTGAGCGCTTTGCCTTTGCATCTGAAAGATTGGAGCATTGTTTAAGTGGTTTGCGTCAAAAATTTGAATCGCACAAAGAAGTTACGATTTTGTCGACCTGCAACAGAACCGAAATTTACTGCGCAGGCGATCAAACACAGTTGCCCCAAACACTGGCTTGGCTGGCAGAAGCGGGCAAAACCCCAATCGATGAGTTAGCTTCTCATACCTATCGACTAGAAGGTGATGCATCCGCACGCCATGCCTTCAGAGTTGCCAGCGGCCTAGACTCTATGGTGTTGGGAGAGACACAGATATTGGGTCAACTCAAAGATGCGGTTAAGTTCGCTACAGACACCGGGGCGCTAGGCACCACACTCAATCAACTTTTTCAACGTTCTTTTGCGGTTGCCAAAGAAGTTCGGTCCACTACTGAAATCGGCGCCCATTCCATCAGCATGGCAGCTGCGTGCGTTCGAATGGCAAGTGGAATTTTTGAAAATATCAAAGACACCCATATTTTGTTTGTGGGTGCAGGAGAAATGATCGAATTGTGCGTGGCGCATTTTGCTACCAAGTCGCCTCGATCTATCACCATTGCCAACCGATCTGCAGAACGGGCGAATGCCTTGGCTGCATTGCATGGCGGCAAGTGCATCGCTTTGGCAGACCTTCCTAAAAGGTTGCATGAATTTGATGTGGTGATTAGCTGCACCGCTAGCACTTTGCCTTTGATTGGCTTAGGCGCTGTGCAAAGTGCACTTCGCGCAAGGAAAAACCGCCCCATTTTTATGGTGGATCTCGCTGTTCCACGTGACATTGAGCCTGAAGTGAAAAAATTGAGCAATATCTATTTGTACACGGTAGACGACCTCAAAGACATTATTCAAAGTGGGCAAGAAAATCGGCAGGCTGCTGTTTTGGATGCCGAGGTGATCATTGATCAAGGCGTTCAAAAATTCATGTCGTGGCTTGAACACAGAAAAGATGTGCCTTTGATTCGCGAATTAAATTTACAAGCAGACGCGTGGCGACAAGCCGAATTAAGCAAAGCGCGAAAACAAATTGAAAAGGGCGACGATTTAGACGCAGTTTTGGAATCTCTGTCCATGGGCTTGATGAAAAAAATGTTGAACGGACCCTTGCGAGAACTTCACCATGCACAAAGTGGGCAGATCGATGTCACCCATGAAGCCATACGTCACATGTTTTTGAAGGCTTAACAGAATTCGCATATGCAACGCCCAGAACTTTCTACGGTCGCTGAGCTTTTAAAACCCATCACATGGTTTCCACCGATGTGGGCGTTTTCATGTGGTGTTGTGTCCTCTGGAAAGTCTCTTACCGACAATTGGGTTTTGATTGTCTGGGGCATTTTGTTGGCGGGCCCATTGGTGTGTGCCAGCAGCCAGGCGGTGAACGATTGGTTTGACCGACACGTCGATGCCATCAATGAACCCAATAGACCCATCCCTTCGGGACGCATGCCAGGTCGTTGGGGGTTTTATATTGCAGTGTTGTGGACCCTGTTGTCCATTTTTTGGGCCTGGCCACTTGGGCCTTGGGGTTTTGCCGCTACAGCCTTAGGTTTATTGCTGTCATGGGCATACAGCACACCTCCGATTCGTTTGAAAAACAATGGGTGGTGGGGTAATTCAGCATGCGCTCTCAGTTACGAGGGCTTGGCGTGGGTGACCGGTGCTGCTGTCATGCTGGGCGGCGAGATGCCTTCTCACAACGCCATCGTGTTGGCCTTGCTTTATAGCTTTGGGGCCCATGGCATCATGACTTTGAACGACTTCAAAGCGGTAGAGGGCGATGCGCAGATGGGCGTGCGCTCTTTGCCGGTTCAACTGGGTGTGATCAAGGCGGCCTGTACCGCTTGCGGATTTATGTTGCTGGCGCAATGCGCTGTCGCGATCCTATTGTTGGAATGGGGTTCACCCAACTCCGCCCTTGCTGTGCTGTTGTTAAGCGTTTGCCAATTGCCTTTGATGCTGCGTTTTATACAAAGTCCCGTGGAAAAAGCGCTGAGTGTCAGTGCCTTTGGCGTGCCCTTGTTTGTCAGCGGCATGATGGTGAGTGCTTGGTCATTAAGGGGACTTCAGGAGGTCGCGTTATGAATACATTACAGCCGTTCAGTTGGTTGCATATCGCACGCTTAGGCCTAATCCAAGCTTGTATGGGAGCGGTGGTGGTGGTTACCACATCGACGCTCAACCGCATCATGGTGGTTGAGTTGGCGCTACCTGCTTTGATCCCTGGCTTTTTGGTTGGCTTTCATTACCTCGTTCAAATGGTGCGCCCCCGCATGGGTTTTGGCGCTGATCAAGGCAGACGATGCACGCCATGGATGCTTGGGGGCATGGCTGTCTTAGCGTTGGGAGGTTTTTTGGCTAGCCTTGCAACCGTTTGGATGGCGCAAGAACTGAGTCTAGGA
>JBAXNJ010000240.1:0-3328 GCA_037133815.1 Betaproteobacteria bacterium | reverse complement strand
GGTATGTAGTGATCCACTCGCAAGCCGAAAACAACGCAGCCGATGCGGCTAAAGCCACCATCTCGCAACCTGCACAAGCAGATAGCTCTACCGCCCTCAAAGAAGCCCTCCCACAAGGTGGCGTTGCAGAGCCGCCCAGCGCAACCGGTACCGGTGTCCAGGAGCCTCCCGGCGCCAGCAACGGCGTGCAAGAACCTCCCGGCGCAGAAACAGTGCGCGTACCACTTGGCGCCAATGATGTGCAACTTCCACCGGGCGCTGAGTCAGATTCCAAAAATGCTGCTCAATCCGAAGAGGACGCACCTTTGCAAGCCTTGGGCGATGGAGATACTTCCGAGGCGCCAAGAACAGAGCCTGTTCCTGAGAACTTCTATACCGGCTTCTACATCAGCTGCGTTTTACTGGCTGCGCTTTTGGTCTGGTACTACAAAGGCTTTGATGGTGAGCAGTATGAAATCTTGAGCATGTTAGTCAAGTCAGTCATGCCCTTGGGCATATTGACAGTGATTGTGCTGGGTGTCATTCTTCTTGGCATCACCACTGCCACAGAATCAGCAGCTGTGGGTGCGGCGGGAGCCTTTGTCATGGCATGGGCCTCCGGCTCACTTGACTTTAAACGCACCAAAGAGGCGGTCTTCTTGACCGCCAAAACCACCTCCATGGTCTGCTGGTTGTTTGTAGGTTCTGCTTTGTTCTCCGCCGTGTTTGCCATCTTGGGCGGACAGCGCTTGGTCGAAGAGTGGGTAATGGCTATGGATCTCTCTCCCATCCAGTTCATGCTGCTATCGCAAGCCATCATTTTTGTATTGGGTTGGCCGCTGGAGTGGACCGAGATCATTGTGATTTTTGTACCTATCTTCCTACCGCTTTTGGCGCACTTCCAGATTGACCCAATGCTCTGGGGCGTTTTAGTATTTGTGAACTTGCAAGCAGCCTTCCTCTCGCCACCAGTCGCCATGTCGGCCTTCTATTTGAAGGGCGTCTCGCCACCGCATGTGACCATCAATCAGATTTTTGCGGGCATGATGCCCTATATGCTGATCGTGATTCTGTGCATGGTGCTGATGTACATCTGGCCAGGATTGACCTTGTGGTTGCCTAACTACCTCTACGGCGGATAACCGCACTCGAAAATAAAGATGACCAACCTGTCCGCTGAATTCCAAGCCCTCGCCAGTTACAAGCCCACGCAAAAAGTGCGCTTTGTCACCGCCGCGAGTTTGTTTGACGGACACGACGCCGCCATCAACATCATGCGGCGCATCTTGCAAGGCATGGGCGCAGAGGTCATCCATCTAGGCCACAACCGTTCTGTCGATGAGGTCGTGACCGCCGCCCTACAAGAAGACGTGCAAGGCATCGCCATCAGCTCCTACCAAGGCGGCCATGTTGAGTATTTCAAATACATGGTCGACTTGTTGCGCCAGCGTGGGGGTGAACACATCCAAGTCTTTGGTGGCGGCGGCGGTGTGATCGTGCCGAGCGAAATTCGTGAGCTGCAAGACTATGGTGTGACGCGTATTTACAGCACTGAAGACGGTCAAAAAATGGGCTTGCAAGGCATGATCGGCGAGATGATCATGCGCTGCGACAAAGATTTGTCTGGCTATGCGCCAGCGTCTGTCAAAGACATCCAAGGTCGCGACGAAATGGCGTGGCGCAAATTGGCGCAGCTCATCACCGCATTAGAAAACGCGCAAGTCGCGTCTAACGGCAAAGCGACAGACCCAACATTCAACAAGTTGGTCGATGCGGTTCGTAAAGAAGCACTCAACCATAAAGTGCCAGTGTTAGGTATTACCGGCACAGGTGGTGCAGGCAAGTCTTCGCTCACGGATGAGCTTGTGCGTCGCATGCGCTTAGACCAAGGCGATGAACTTCGTATTGCTGTGATTTCTATCGACCCTTCACGCCGCAAGAGTGGTGGCGCTTTGCTGGGTGACCGCATCCGCATGAATGCGATATCGCCTTGGAGTTTGGGCAAAAGCACCGCCAAAGACAAAAACGATTCGGGCCAACGCGTTTTCATTCGCAGTTTGGCTACGCGCGACTTTGGCAGCGAAATCAGCGCTGCTTTGCCTGATGTATTGGCTGCGACCAAGTGCGCAGGCTTTGACTTGATCATTGTCGAAACATCCGGCATTGGTCAAGGCGATGCCGCCATCGTGCCGCATGTAGACATTCCCATGTATGTGATGACGCCAGAGTTTGGCGCTGCCAGCCAACTCGAAAAAATCGACATGCTCGACTTTGCAGAGTTTGTAGCCATCAACAAGTTCGACCGCAAAGGCGCGAGCGACGCCTTGCGCGATGTTGCCAAACAAGTGCAACGCAACAAAGAAGCGTGGAATACGCCCACCGAACAAATGCCCGTCTTTGGCACCATGGCCGCACGCTTCAACGACGACGGTGTGACCGCGCTCTACCAAGCACTCAAGGGCCGCTTGGGTGAACTCGGCCTGCATCTCAAAGACGGTTTATTGCCTTTGGTGAAAGTACGCTTTAGCACCAACCAAACACCTATCGTTCCCGCTGCACGCACCCGCTATCTCTCGGAAATCAGCGACACCGTGCGCGGCTACAAAAAACGTGCTCGCACCCAAGCCAAACTCGCACGCGAAATCCAGCAACTTAATGCAGCCGCCGACATGCTCGAAGTCGATAAGCCTGGACGCGCCAAAGCTGCAGAAGCAGCACGCGACTTAGCCAAGCACCGTGAAGAAGGTATGGGCGCTACTGAGCGCAAACTACTCACGCAATGGCCCGCGATGCAAGCCGCTTACGCAGGCGACGAATACGTTGTGAAAATTCGCGACAAAGAAATTCGTACTGCACTCACCAGCAAATCTTTGAGTGGTACCACGATTCGTAAAGTAGCACTTCCGCAATACGAAGACCATGGTGAAATTTTGAAGTGGCTGATGCTCGACAACGTGCCGGGCAGCTATCCCTACACCGCAGGCACCTTTGCATTCAAGCGTGAGAACGAAGACCCGACTCGCATGTTTGCAGGTGAAGGCGATCCTTTCCGCACCAACCGCCGTTTCAAACTGGTGTCGCAAGGCATGGATGCCAAACGTTTGTCGACCGCGTTTGACTCCGTCACTTTGTATGGCAACGACCCTGATCTGCGACCAGACATTTACGGCAAAGTCGGCAACTCTGGCGTGAACGTCGCCACGCTCGA
The DNA here is from genome assembly GCA_037133815.1 of Betaproteobacteria bacterium. Lineage (GTDB taxonomy): Bacteria > Pseudomonadota > Gammaproteobacteria > Burkholderiales > Burkholderiaceae_C > Limnohabitans. The sequence goes on along the minus strand of JBAXNJ010000240.1, from coordinate 141 downwards.
CGACATGAAAGTGTTGTACGACGGCTTTGATTTGTGCAATCCAACCACCAGCGTGTCGATGACCATCAATGGTCCAGCACCGTCGATCTTGGCGATGTTCATGAATACCGCCATCGACCAAAACATCGACAAGTTCAAAAC
>JBAXNJ010000239.1:0-3333 GCA_037133815.1 Betaproteobacteria bacterium | reverse complement strand
CCACATCTGTATCGGGCTTGAACTGCAAATGGCGGTGTGATATGCGAGCAAGGTCCGATTTCCTAGGGTCACACAGTATGAGTTGGGTACCTTGCTTCACGGCATTCTTGATCCAAGTCGCAGCAACGGGATGGTTAACCGTGGGATTGGCGCCAATAACAATCACTACGGAAGCCTTCATCACGTCCATCACTGGATTTGACACGGCACCAGAACCGATGCCCTCTAATAGCGCGACAACGGATGAGGCGTGGCACAGACGGGTGCAATGGTCGACGTTGTTACTGCCAAAACCGGTACGCACCAGCTTTTGAAACAGGTAGGCTTCTTCATTACTGCCCTTAGCCGAACCAAAACCAGCAAGAGATTTTTTGCCATATTTGTCACGAATGGTCTTCAAACCTCCGCCAGCACGCGAGAGTGCTTCCTCCCAAGTCGCCACACGGAAAAATTCCATGACGCGATTGGGCTCCATGACGAAATCACCTCGTTTAGGTGCGTCATCTCGGCGAATAAGTGGTTGGGTGAGGCGGTGAGGGTGGTGCGCGTAATCAAAACCATATCGCCCTTTCACGCAGAGTCGTCCATGGTTGGCAGGACCGTCACGGCCTTGTACAAAAAGAATCTTGTTGTCTTTGACGTGGTAGGTGAGTTGGCAACCAACACCACAGTAGGGGCATAGTGAATCTACCAATCGATCTGCTTTGACCAATCCGACTTCTTGGGCAGGCATCAAAGCACCCGTAGGACAAGCCTGAACACACTCACCGCAACCCACGCAAGTGGAGTCCCCCATGGGGTCATCCATATCAAAAACTACTTGGGAGTGAGCCCCTCTGAAGGCAAAGCCAATGACGTCATTGACTTGCTCATCACGGCAAGCCCGCACACAACGTGTGCACTGAATGCATGCGTCCAAGTTCACAGTTATTGCTGCGTGTGTTGCATCTTGCTGCACCTTGGGTCGCGGCTCATACCTCGGTTTTCCTAGCGACATAGCTAAGGACCATTGGTCGAGTTCATTGTTGAGGGTGTAAGCAGTTGACGGCATATCTGACTGCAGCAACTCGAGCACCATTTTTTGTGAAACCAGAGCTCGGGCACTATGGGTCTGTACCTTCATGTTTTCACTTGGATATCGACAGCATGATGGGGCCAGTACCCGTTCTCCTTCAATCTCAACAACGCAAGCACGACAGTTGCCAACTGACTCCATGCCACTTTTGTAGCAAAGATGAGGAATCTCAATTCCTTCATGTTTAGCAATTTCAATTAAAGTTTGCGAACTTTTTGCTTTGATTTTTCGACCATTAAGTTCGAAGTTAACGACATCGATTGCTAAATCCAAGTCTAGGTCTGAAGCGACTTGGGTCATGCTTTTTCTCCAGTTATTGATAGGGAGGAAGTCAATTCATGGGGGAAGTACTTGATGACGCAGTCCATCGGATTGGGCGCTGCTTGACCTAGTCCACAAATCGACGCATCGCGCATCACCGTAGATAAATCTTGTAACAAAGGAAGATCCCAGTCAGATTTCGCCATCAAGGCCTCTGCCTTGGCGGTTCCAACTCTACAAGGGGTGCATTGCCCGCAAGACTCATGCTTGAAAAAACGCATCATATTCAAAGCAGCATTGCGCGCAGTGTCATGTTGAGATAAAACAATCACAGCAGCAGAGCCTATAAAACAACCATAGGCTTGCAAAGTGTCAAAGTCCAAAGGTATTTGATTGAGAGTGGCAGGCAAGATGCCACCTGAAGCACCCCCCGGCAAGTAACCATAAAAATGGTGCCCTTCTTGCATACCACCGCAAAAATCATCAATCAATTGTTGAATGGTGATACCAGCTGGCGCTAATTTAACGCCAGGAAGTCGAACTCTTCCGGATACAGAAAAACTTCTCAACCCCTTACGGTCATGAAGACCATGCGAAGCAAACCACGCGCCACCCCGTTCTAATATTTCTCGCACCCAAAAGAGAGTCTCAAAGTTATGTACCAAGGTAGGCTGATTAAATAATCCCACCTCTGCCACATAGGGAGGGCGCAACCGAGGAATGCCACGTTTACCTTCTATTGATTCAATCAGCGCCGATTCTTCGCCACAAATATAAGCACCAGCACCGCGACGCAATATGACCTCTGGAAGTCCGGAGCAAGGGGGAGCATCTTTTAAAAGTTGCAACTCGGCTTGCAACATCACACGACAAGCATGGTATTCGTCGCGCAAATAAATATAAATTTTAGGAATCTCAACAGCCCAAGCAGCTATCAACATTCCTTCCAAAAATCTATGAGGATCTGTTTCTAACAGTGTTCTGTCTTTAAAGGTGCCAGGTTCACCTTCATCAAGATTTATCACCATCAAACGATGGTGTTTTTGTGTTTTGAGAATACGCCACTTGCGACCTGCTCCAAAACCTGCGCCCCCCAAACCTCGGAGTCCGGAAGTTTCAACTTCTTGGATAACAGACTCGACATCGCGTTGGCCGGTCATGCAAGCTGTGAGAAGTGCGTAACCCCCTGCGGCTTTGTACTGGGAATAACTAATATGGTGGGTGGGTTCGGCTTGGATATTTTTACTATCCACGCAGGATTTAATTTTTTCGGGTGTTGCCGATGCAATAGCGTGTTGACCAACCATCGCTGCGGGAGCTTGTTCGCAACGACCAATACAGGGTGCGGGGATCACACGAATAGTTTTACCCAAAAGACTTGGGAGAGTTGTCAGTAGATTTTTTGCTCCAGCCATTTCACACGATAAGCCATCGCACACGCGAACGGTCAGAGTTGCAGGACTGGTTTGTCCCTCTTTGACAATATCAAAGTGATGATAAAAACTGGCTACCTCATAGACCTGAGCTTGACTGATGCGCATTTCATGTGCAAGGGCCGATAGATGCTTGGCATTTAGTTGACCATAAGCATCTTGTAAAAGGTGCAAATGCTCAATCAATTCATCACTAGAGCGGGAAGCGTTGCCAAGCAGACCCTGCACCTCTTGTAGAGCATGAGGGTCTAGGCCGCGTCCTTTAGGCGCTTGCCTTTTGCGTTGCTTAAGCGTTGGTTCTTGATGAAGGCGAATGACAGGAGGACTCATTACATGGCCAGCTTAGATTAGGCCAGCACCGCGCGCCCATTGGTATTTAGCTCCTAGAACAGCCACTGGAATTTCTGTGGAGTAAGCATAGGCAGGTATCCCATGTTCATACAGATACTGCGCGGCTTCTTCTACTTCTACATCTCCAGCCAATGAGGCTACGATGGGCTTATCAATACCTTTGGCGCGCATTTCATCGCGTGCTTCAACCATGATTTTTGCGAACACCATAGG
>JBAXNJ010000238.1:0-3346 GCA_037133815.1 Betaproteobacteria bacterium | reverse complement strand
TTGAGTAACGCACCTTGACTGCTTAATATGTCGCGTACTTCGCGGTCTTTTAAGAAGTCGTTTACTGCGACTGACAGTTGGTTGAGGACGGAGGGAGGAAGCCCGTTCGGTGCGAGCAAACCAAACCAAGTGCCAGCATCAAAGTCTTTGATGCCAGCTTGCTGCATAGTGGGAACTTCTGGAAATTGTGGAGAGCGTTCTGCCGAGGTAATCGCTAAGGGCTTTAACTTTCCTGCTTTGGCTAACGGGGCCGCTGTACTGAATACATCGAACATCAGGTTAATTTGCCCACCAACTAAATCTACTAAAGCGGGCCCACTTCCTTTGTAAGGGATATGCACCATATCGACTTGGGTGACTGTTTTGAACCATTCACCTGCGAGATGTGCTGCACTGCCATTGCCGAAAGAGCCATACGAGAGCTTTGGATTTGCAGACTGAGCTTCACGAATTAAATCTGCAACGGAATTCGCCTTGATGGTTGGATTAACTACTAACAAAAGGGGTTGTGTAGCAATTAGCGTGATGAAGTCAAATCCTTGAATAGGATCGTAATTCAGTCGAGGATAGGTATGCGGTGTGACCGTAAGGGGCCCGGCAGCACTAAATAACAAGGTGTAGCCATCTGGTGCCGACTTGGCAACCACTTCATGACCAAGCGAACCACCCGCACCAGCGCGGTTCTCTGGAACTACGGGCTGGCCTAACTTTTGCGTTAAGTATTTGGCTAGCAATCGGGCAGTTTGATCAGTTGAACCTCCAACTGCATATGGAATCACTAGTCGAATAGGCTTGGTTGGATAAGACTGTGCCCATAGCTTATCTACCGCACATAACAATAAAAGCGTTAGTAATAACGACCAGATATATCGGCTTGGGTTTGAATAGATGGATGAAGTTTTAACCATGTTGAGTCTCTTTGTTAGTAGACGAGTCCGCCACATATCCGATGGGGTCACCAAACCGCATCGTCATAACTTCTTTCATATTCAAATTTTCTGGAGCTACTTGGGCGCCGGCACGGACCTTGTAAGCAGATGGATTATTGCTACCTAAAGGAGGAATACTTTGCTCGACTTGGTCAGCTGATTCAAGCATTAATTGTCTAAAACGCACTACGCCGATGTCGGTAGGTCCTAGTAATTCGCGGGTTCGGTCTGCGATTCTTCCTTGACTGTCTTGAATAGCGGCATCTTGCTCAGATACGCCTTCTATACCGGTGAAGTTCTCATGTTTTTGGCGAACGCGATCCATCAAGTATTCATTGTCACGACGGCGCAATGGAATAAAGCTTGCATCTATTTCTGAAAAAACTGCACCTCCCGTTTTGTAGAGACTTATCTCTTCTTGGGTTAAGGGGCGCTCTGGGTTCCATGCGTATACATAAATCCAGCAAGAGTGTTCATCAATAGGAACCCAAGACTGCCCAAAATAGTTTTGACCGGGCATGGCGCTAGGCGTGTAGCCATGGCATGGCATGAGGTATTGCGCGACTCTCCAGTAACGCTCCCCGGGGGCTGCTTGTCGTGATCCTCCTAAGACCAATCCAGCGCCATGACGATGCACTTCGTATTGAGGTTGTGGGTCTTCCTTCATCCATCGAAGGTGTTCATGGTTCATAGTTTTGGGGGAATAGCCTCGGGTCATGCGGGCCGATTTGTCCGACCATTCCTTCTCTGAATTGGCAATAGGTTGATGCAAAAAAGAAAAATGAGCGGTATCAATTCCCCCTTCTGCAGCCTGCGCCCAATTGCATTCTTGGAGTTTCTTGGATACATAACGATGATTTTCTGGTACCAATGCAAATTCCATCAAAGGAAGCTCAGGACAATCAAGAGGTCCCATATAGGCCCAAAGCATGTCTCCCCATTCGCGGACAGGGTATGCAGTTAAACGGGCGCGATCTTTTACTTTGCAGTAGGCGTCATCATCGCTGGTGGGCATATGAACACATTGGCCTTGGAGGTCAAACTTCCAACCGTGATACGAACAGCGAATGCCTTGTTCTTCATTTCTTCCAAAATAAAGATCTGCCCCACGATGTGGACAACGGGGTGATACCAATCCGACTTGTCCATCACTTGCCCGAAAGGCTAAAAGCTCTTCCCCTAAGACCTTCACTCGCACAGGTGAGCCATCTGGCTTAGGTAGTTGACGGCTAAGCAACACAGGAATCCAATATTGTCGAAATACAGCTCCCATTGCAGTGTTGGGACCTGTGTGGGTGAGGCGTATATTTTTTTCTTGAGTCAACACAAAAAATTACTCCGCTTTTAATCCGGCATCGGAAGTGAATTTTGCCCACAGCAAGATTTGCGATTTCACATAGTCTTCCAATTCCTGGGGGGAGCTTCCAAAAACATCGATGCCTAGCTCAGCGCCTCGGTCACGAAAGTCTTGCTTAGACATCATTGTCAAAACTTCTTTGTTGACACGATCGACCAACGGGCGAGGTGTTCCTGCTGGTGCAAATAGGCCAAACCATGCCACAACGTTGAAATCGTTATAGCCGGCTTCCTTCATGGTTGGAACCTGTGCCAGTAAAGGAAAGCGTTTATCGGTGAGGACTGCTAATGCCCTGACACGACCCGCTTTGACCAAAGGTGCTGCGGCAGCCAAGTCGACAAAGGCGAATTGCAACTGTCCTCCAAGCATGTCAGTAATGATTTGGGGTGAACTTTTATAAGGTACGGAGAGAAAATTAACACCCGCGACACGACCTAGTTTGCTACCAGAGACTAATCCAAAGCTATTGGAATATCCAAAACTAACTTGATTAGGTGCTTTCTTAGCAGCATCAACCAAGTTACTAAGTTGTTGGTGAGGGCTCTCGTTAGGTACTAATAAGAAAAATGTCAAGTTTCCTAATTTACTGATGGGTGCGAAATCACGGACTGGGTCGTAGCGTAAATCTTTAATGAGGTGAGGGTTGGCTGCGTGGGTTGTGTTGGTTGTTAAAAGTAAAGTGTTTCCATCGGGCTTAGCTTTGGCAACAAAATCAGCTGCTAAAACTCCGTTAGCACCTGGACGGTTATCAATAATTACCGAAGTACCCATCGCTTGGCTCAATGACTGAGCAACCATGCGGGCATAAATATCCGTTCCACTTCCAGGCCCAAACGGAATGACTAATTTCAAAGGCGCGTCATTTCTTACGGCACTACTTTGGGCAAAAAGAGAAAAAGACTGCAAGCCTAGAAAACATAATAGAAAAATCTTCCAATGCGCACAAAACAAGCCAGTTTGACGATACATATATTTTCCATAAAGTAGGGAAAGGTGAGCTGTTAGGGTCATTCGATATGGTCAATTAATTTTTTAAATGACTGCTGCAGCAGTCCCGTAT
>JBAXNJ010000237.1:0-3350 GCA_037133815.1 Betaproteobacteria bacterium | reverse complement strand
CTGATATGTCTTTGCGCGAAGCCTTTCAGTTTGGCAAAAGCAATGGGTTCACAGATAACCAGTTGGTCAGAGTATTTAATGGAGTTGCCTGGCTAAGAAATGCAACTGGGCGATTTGAAGATGGACTGGCTTATAGCAACCGAAGTGAAAAAATCATTCTTGGAATGGGTGTGCAAAAAGGTGCTGCAAGTTGGCTCTACACCCAAACGCCAGGGACATTAGCCCTCGCTGGCATGGACAGATGGCAAGAGGCCGCTGATAGGTTTGATGCCATTGATCGTGAAATGGAGCAATTGAAGACCAAGTCGCCTGCTGCATTCCAAGGTTGGCTTAGGGGGCCGATCTATTTACATACTGCAAGATACCCACAGGCAAAAAAACTATATGAAGGCACTTTAAAGTGGCACGTCGAAAACTTCGGTGAAAACCATTACTTCACAGCCTATACCCGTGGCATGTATGCCATTGCTTTGTGGCGTAACGGCGATCCTGCTGGCGCGCGCGTCCAGTTTGACCAGGCGATTCAAAACATCACCTCACCTGATGCCCTTACGGGCGACTTTACTGAGGACGTATTTCGTCGCAAAGGAAAGAAATACATTTTCCAAAACTACATCGACTTACTTGCTACCACGGCCGACAAAGACCCAAAGGACGCCGCCATTATTTTTCAAATGGCCGACCATTTGAATTCATCCTCTGTTCAGCAAGCGCTGTCGGATGCTGCGGTTCGCTCTGGCGTCAATATCCCTGGTTTGTCTGATGTGATTCGTAAAGAGCAAGACGCAAAAAACGAAGCCGCCACCTTGATGTCCTACATCACATCACAGGGAAGCGAAGGGGACAAAAAACGTAACCCCCAAGTCATCGAACAAATGCAAAAACGCATGCGTGAAATCGAAGGCTTGCGCAAAGAATACAAAGCGCAAATTCAAAAAGGCTTTCCTGAGTATTTCCAACTCATCCAACCCAAAGCGCCGAGCCACACCGATATCGCACAACAACTCAAACCTGATGAATTGTTTGTCTCCATCTTGCCTATGGAAAAACAAACCTATGTGTGGGCTATTGATTCCGCAGGCAAAGTGAGCTTCCACCAGTGGCAAGTAGGTGAGAAAGATGGCGCAAAGTTAGTCGACAAAATTCGTAAAACCTTGGATGTGGCAGGCCTTGGTAACAAAGCGCCTGCGTTTGACTATGCAGATGCACACACTATTTATAAAGGCATATTTGGACCCATCGAGTCTGAGATGGCAGACAAGAAACACTTGATCGTGGCTACCTCAGGCGCTTTTGCCAATATGCCTTTAGGCGTTTTAGTACGTAAGCCGGTTACTTCCCCCAACCCATTAAATGCCGCTTGGTTGATCAAAGACGCAGCGATAAGCCATGTTCCTACAGCAAGTGGCTGGTTATCGTTGAAGCGCTATGCAAAAGTGCCATCCAGTACCCAACCACTCATTGCCTGGGGCGATCCTTTGTTTGATAACAAAGTGGCTACGCAGCAAATTGCAGGCGTCATCCCTAAAGCCACGACCGTTAGATCGGTCATTGACACGCGTTCTACCCTCCATATTGGGCTTGAAAGATCCAATGAGGAAAGTTATCTGGCCTACAGCAAAATTCCACCCCTACCAGAGACACGTGATGAAGTCATTGAACTAGCCAAAATTTTGGCGGCTGACCCCAAACAAGATTTGATCTTGGGCCCAGATGCAACACGTCAATCGGTACTCAAGAGCAGTGCTTCTGGCCAGTTAGGTAAAAAGCAAGTGGTGGTCTTTGCTACACATGGTTTGTTGGCGGGGGACTTACCCAACTTAAACCAGCCTGCGTTGGCTATGGCCTCTACTGCCAACCCAGCAGACTCACCTTTGTTGACATTAGAAGATGTATTGGGACTCAAGCTCAACGCGGACTGGGTGGTCTTGTCAGCGTGCAACACGGCTGGTGCTGATGGACGCGCTGAAGAAGCTTTAAGTGGACTAGCCCGTGGATTTTTCTTTGCTGGTAGCCGTAGTTTGTTAGTTACCCACTGGTCTGTGGAGTCCGAAAGCGCTATGTTGCTCACAACACATACATTTGCCGCCTATAAGAAAGACCCACAAATGCGTCGTGCTGAAGCTTTGAAACAAGCGATGGTAGAGACCATGAAATTACCGCAATATGCCCACCCCGCCTATTGGGCGCCTTATGCCTTAGTGGGAGAAGGTGGCCGCTAACAGGTGTTGATGACAACTATTGAGGGGCGCTGCTTTAGTTAGCGGCACCTTTTTTAGCAAAGACAATTTTGTCAATGACCACTTCGTTTTGTGCGTTGTAAGCCAAAAGAATTTTGACGTCGTGACCTTTGGCGGAGGCTAGCACTTTGGCCTTTTCACTTTTTTGCTCCAGCTGGACCAATGTGCGTATAGCGTTGATCATGCTGAAAATAAGAAACGGGTTTTTTGCGGTAACACCAGACGAGCTAGTTGGTTCCGTCATCTGAATCTTTCCGCCGCTTTTCTCCACCTGATTGACCCAAGCCTTCATGCGCTCAGGCATGTTGTTGGGCGAAACTTTGTCGTAGAACGGCACGGTAATCTCGTTCATCGGGGCTGCAAGAGAAGCGGAGAGCTGGTGGTCAAACTTGTCTGCATCTAAAAATGCCACGATAGGTGCCGCATCATCTTGTGCAGATTTAGCTGACGGATTAGTTTCGCAAGCGCTCAGGGCTAAGCAAGCAAGCAATACGAGTGACAAACGAATAGATAACAAATGACGCATACAACACCTCTTCAAGAAGAACGCAGATTGTGAACGATTCTAAAAACTCATGTTTTTGTATCTTTAAGGGCTAAGGCTCTGTCATACAAAAGGTTGCGTGACTCGCCGGTCAGCTCTGCGGTTAAACGAACTGCAGTTTTCAATGGAACCTCTTGCATCAGAAGCCTCAGCATCTTGTCATGCACTTCAATCGGGTCGTTGATAACCGTTTGTGCGTGGACCACCAGCGCAAATTCGCCGCGGGTGCGTTGCGGGCTAGCATCTATCCAATCGCGTAAGGCCTTGGCAGGCAAAGTCGAGATTTCTTCAAACTGTTTGGTAAGTTCTCGGCCTACAGTCACCATGCGGTCATCAAGACTTGCTAATGCCATTGCGAGTGCTTCTATGCGATGCGGTGCTTCTAAAAGTACTTGCGTGCGACCATCTAATGCCAACAATTGCACGGCGCGTTCTCGCTCCGCCGCCTTGCTTGGCAAGAAACCAACAAACACAAATCCTGACGCGTCTGCTGTGAATGAGCCACACGCGCTCAGCAAGGCCGTAACACTACTCGCGCCAGGTAGGGGCATGACACGAAATCCTGC
>JBAXNJ010000236.1:0-3354 GCA_037133815.1 Betaproteobacteria bacterium | reverse complement strand
GGAAGAAAAATCGCCATCAAACCATGCCGATGAATAGTTCATCGTTTCATCTAGCCACAGTTTGTAAAAGTCATTTCCTAAGTCGTAGTGCGCTTGGATATTTTTTTGGCTGTTGCTACGGGTGTTGCGTTTAAGGAAATGTTTGATGCGGTAATACGTGCGGCCTAGCCAATGGCCAAATATCAAGTCATCAATATGTTTACGGTTGGCAATAAAAAGGCGCAACAAACTGGTGACATCACTGGAAGTCCAATCGCCCGCAATAAAGCTCTCCGCAAAACCAATATCGCCTGACTTCATCGCTTGCGTAAAAGGCTCCCAGTTATGCAGATGCAGATTGGCGTGCAACGCATCGCCATGGGCTTTGCCAAATTGTGAGACTTGGCCCTCAGGCCAATGCACTGTCAACACGCCATGCTGGAGTTGTTCAAGCAAGCCAACCATACGTTTTACAGAGACTGGCATGGTTTCATGCAGCGCATCAGCTTTAACAAAAGACGTTGAATTTGAAATAGTCATCAAGGGGCCTCAAAAATATCAACGGGTCACAAAATCATGCGGGGGCGTAGGTTTAGAAAAAAATGTTACTTTTTTTCGCCACAACTTAAAAGCTTGCCAATGGATGCGCACCACCACCATCACCGTCATCAAAGGATAGCGAAGTAGCGCCTGCCATTGGGTACGTTTGTTAAGCGCAACCAGATGGCCGCTCACACTGGTTTGTATCAAAGCGCCTACAGCATCATCGTGGTCGATGCGCGCAACAGTGCGACCTGAGGTTCGCATAAAACGAAACCGATACTGCCCTTCCACGCTACAGAAGGGCGATACATGAAACACCTTGTCAGCAGTTTGTTCTATGCCCCATTGCGGTTTGTCTAATAAATAGCAATGGCGCTCACCAAACGTGTTGTTGACTTCAACCACGATGGCGCGCAGATTGTCAGATGTATCGTGGCAATACCAAAAACTTACTGGTTTGAAAGTAAAACCAAATATGCGCGGGTAGCAATGTAGCCACACTTCGCCTTTGGCATCGGCAATACCTTCGCTGTGCAGCAACGCGTCTAGCCAAGCCAATGCGCCGCCTTGAGACGCATTGCGGCCATCACCATGGTCTTGGTCGTGAAAGCTGATGGCGCCAAACCGGTTGACAGCGAGTGCTTTGCTACCAAGCACGGCTAACGAGCGCATAGGCAACATCAGAAAAAAAGTCCCGTATGCAAATGCATGACGCGCAGGCCGCAATCGCGTGTGTCGTACTTGGCCAAAACCGATAAGCGGTTGATGAGCGTTAACAGTCATGAGGCCAATATTCCTGATGCGGCATCACGACCCGCTTTGAAGCCGTCTTCGTGAAACCCGTAACCCATCCATGCACCTGCGTACCAAGTATTCTGCTGGCCTTGCAAGCTGGGTAACTGCGACTGTGCCTTGATAGCACCAAGATCAAACACGGGATGCGCATAGTCATACGCGCCCAGCACTTTGCTGGGGTCGATAGCGCGAACTGGATTGAGCGAAACCACCACATCTTGTGAAAACGGCAGGGGTTGTAAACGGTTGATCCAATAGTGCAAGCAAACGCGACTAGATTCAAGTCCTAAATCTGTGGCGCGTTCATAGTTCCAAGCGGCCCATGCGAGTTTCTTCTTTGGCATGACCGATGTATCCGTATGCAAGACCGCCTTATTGGGGTGATAGCGAATCGCTCCAAGCAATGCCTGTTCTTGTGGTGTGGGCTTTGACAAAAGAGACAAAGCTTGGTCGGCATGGCAGGCTAAAACGACAGCATCAAAAACCTCTGAGCCAGTTTCCGTGAAAACACGCGCTCCACTGTCGTTGCGCTCTATGCGTTTTACGGGTGTTTGCAAGTGTGTATGTGGGATATGTCGCAATAACTTTTCAACGTAATGCTTGGCACCACCGGTGACCGTGAACCATTGCGGACGGTTCACCACTTGAATCAATCCATGGTTATGGCAAAAACGGACCATGGTGGCAACTGGAAATTGCAGCATTTGGTCTGTGGGGCAACTCCATATGCAACCTAGCATGGGCAATAAATACCAGTGGCGAAATGCAGACCCAAATTTATGTGCTTCTAAAAACTCACCCAAGGGTTGCATCAGTGCATGGTCTTCGCCACGCTTAGCCAATGCATTGGCCAATGCGTTGAAGCGCAACACATCGCGCAACATACCTAAAAATTTGGGGCTAAATAAATTGCTGCGTTGCGCAAATACGGTATTTAAATTGGAGCCACTCCACTCCATGGTGCGTTGTCCTGAAGCGCGCGGGGTTTGTACCGAAAAAGACATGTCAGACGCAGAAGTCTGAACCTGCAGTTCTGCGAAAAGTCCAATCAGCCCAGGGTAGGTGCGCTCGTTAAAAACTAAAAATCCAGTGTCTACACCGTGCGTCACCATTCCATGTTGGCTGGGCAATGTGACATCCACTGTGTGCGTATGACCTCCAAAATAAGAGCCCGCTTCAAATAAGGTGACGTCTGCTTGTTTGCGTAAATGGTAGGCCGCAGATAAACCAGAAATACCGGAACCGATAACGGCAATCCGTTTACGCATTAGCGGGAGTCCTTTGCAGCGAGTAATTTTTCAACCTCGCTGACAAAACCTTTGTCTTGCGGGCCGGTGATGGATCCGTAGCCTTTGACAGTCTTACCATCGCGGCTGATCAAGTATTTATAAAAATTCCATTTAGGAGCAGTGCCGGTTTGTTCGGTTAATTGTTTGAACAACGGTATGGCGTCAGTTCCACGCACAGATGTTTTGGTGAACATAGGAAATTTCACACCAAACGTGTTGTCGCAAAAATCAGCGATCTTGGCATTGCTCTCAGGCTCTTGCGAAAAATCGTTGCTTGGAAAACCCAACACCACCAAGCCACGGTCTTTGTACTTGGCGTAGAGGGCCTCTAGGCCTTTGTACTGCGAAGTAAACCCGCAAAAGCTTGCCGTATTGACAACCAACACCACTTGGCCTGCATATTGGCAAAGCGCTTGTGGCTTTTCATCTTGCAGTCTCAGCATGGTGTGTTGAAGTAACTTGGGACACGTCGTAGAAACCGTGCTTGCAGAAAGAGTGGGCTCAGTTGCCGCAACCACCGAGGTGCTAATGCAGAGACCACAACATAGCAATAAAAATGAGATTAAATAATTTTTCATAGCGGCATCATGGCTGAATATGGACGATTTGTAACGAGAACAAGCCAATTCCCTTGATTGGGTTCTGGAATTGAGCAACCTAGAATGATGCCACTATGCAGACAGCCCTAGCCGAGCCAGATTTTTTAACAAAAATTGCTTCACCCCAAGAAGCTGTATCGCGCATCGCT
>JBAXNJ010000235.1:0-3415 GCA_037133815.1 Betaproteobacteria bacterium | reverse complement strand
GCATCTCTTTGCAGGCACTTCACGACCAGCGTTGCAACCAAGACTTATGCAAGGCATGCTCACAGGCTCATTAGATTTAGTTTTGCAGCATGACCATCGCTATTGGATAGTGGACTACAAATCTAACAAGCTGCCTGACTACAGCATTACAACTTTGCAAGATGCTGTGCTGCATAAACGCTATGAAGTGCAATATGTGCTCTACACCTTAGCCTTGCACCGGCTCCTCAAAGTTCGGTTGTCTGATTACGACTATGACCAACACATGGGTGGTGCCATTTACCTCTTTATGCGCGGTATTAACCAGTCTGGTGCAGGCGTGCATTTGCAACGCCCGCCGCGAGTATTGATTGAAACGCTTGACAGCCTTTTTGCAGGCAGTACCGTATGAGCGCTTTGAAAGACCTCTTAAAAAGTTTTGACAAGCCTGTGGGTCTAGATAAACCCGTTGGTCTGACCGGCTTAGACATTTCACTTGCTAACTATTTCAATACCCACCAAGCAAGTCATGATCCTCGCCATCTGTGGTTAGCGGCTCTTACAAGTTACCAATGGGGACGAGGACATGCCTGCCTGGATCTCAGCGCCTTGCAATTACAAGCCCGTGCCCTATTGGGATGGAACGATGAACAAATCGCTGCATTGCCTCAACAGCTAAGCACAGTTGCGTCTACCCTGCCTTGGATACAAGGAGACAACAGCCCCATGGTGTTGGTACAAGATGCGCAAGGCGATCGCTTGTATTTACGCCGTGCTTGGAATGCGGAGCAAAGTATTCGTCAACATATCCTGCAACGTATCCATCTACCCATTACTGAGCCTGCAGATTTAAAAACCCAACTAGACGCTTTGTTTGGAACAGATACAACGATGCAACGCGTTGCTTGCGAGGTCGCTGCAAAAAATCGCATTACGCTCATCACGGGTGGTCCAGGCACAGGAAAAACAACTACGGTTGTCAAACTTTTAGCCTTATTGATTGCCACCTCAAAAGACACTTTAAAAATCCACTTGGCCGCACCTACAGGTAAAGCTGCCGCAAGGCTGACTGAGTCAATTACCAATGCACTGGCGAATATGCCTGTCGAGGTGCAATCTCGCATACCTACACAAACACAAACCTTGCACCGTTTATTAAGAAGTAATAGCCAAGACCCCCGTGTGCATCCTTTCGCTACCGATGTTGTGGTGGTAGACGAAGCCTCCATGGTCGATCTTGAAATGATGGCCCGACTGCTTGCGTCAGTCCCACCCACGGCCAGACTGATTTTGTTGGGCGACAAAGACCAATTGGCTTCTGTGGAAGCGGGTGCAGTGATGTCGCAGTTATGCACGGGCGAACTGTTACGCGCCCAAACAGTCACGCTGATGCATAGCCACCGCTTTGACGCCACCAGCGGTATTGGCCAATGGGCCCAAGCAGTCAATGCAAACAATCAAGACAATGCAGCGACTGTTCAAGCGCTGTGGAACGCCGCGCCTGATTGGTTGAGTACCTTGCAAACCAATACCTTTGAAGATGGCAAGCCAGGCTCAGAATTAACCAGCCAATTGCATCAGGTCACACGATTACAACTCCCAAACGTGAACGACACTAAATTAGACCTTGCACTACGACATGGTTGGCGGCATTGGTTATCTTTATTAAATGAACATTGTGCAGACACATCTGAGAAAACTGCCGCTTGTACAGACACCCAAGCCAGCGATTTGCTGAAAACTTTCAGCGAATTCTCTGTACTGTGTGCCGTACGCGAAGGCTCCTTTGGCGTCATACAACTCAATGCGCATATTGAAAAAGCACTTGGCTTTACCTCTGCTGCTTGGTATGTGGGTCGTCCTATCATGGTCACGCGCAATGACTATGCGTTGGAATTGATGAATGGGGATGTGGGAATCTGCTTACCCGGACCAAACAGTGTCTTGCGCGTTGCGTTCCCTGGCTTGAGCGGCGGCGTTCGTTGGATAGTGCCTTCGCGATTAGACAGCGTTGAAACCGTATTCGCAATGACAGTCCATAAATCTCAAGGGTCTGAATTCAAACATGTTTTGCTGGTCGTCCCCGCGCAAGATTCGCCTGTTCTCACCCGTGAATTGGTTTATACGGGTCTCACCCGCGCCAGAGAAGATCTAACGATCTGGGCACCTAGAAAAGAAGTGTTGCTGCAAGCTTGCAGCAGACGCGTTTTACGAAGTGGGGGCTTGGGCGCGGGATAATAGCGACATGATCCAAACCTACTTCGCGCAACTAGAGCAGTTACTAGTTCCCCTGTTAATAGCTGCTGTTATTTTTGTTTTCTCGATCACTGTTTTTGTGATTTGGTCGCGCCGTATCGATCAGATACGCAAAAGCGTGACGGATCTAGACAATTGGGTTCGCACCTCGAAGGACAATGGTCGCGATATCTTGGCCCACGCGCAAAGCAAAACGCCTGATGAGGTTTTGCGGTTTTTATTACGCGAAACAGAAGCAGGTTTGATTGATCTGCCTGCTGCTGGCGGCACTGCACAAAATTTAACCACCAGTTACAGCTTTCGTAGCCACGCCGAAACATGGACAGTTCGCGATGCCTTGGGTGGGCGCCTGAATTTATCTTTGTTTGAAACCATGCCCAATCTCTTAATTGGGTTTGGTTTGATGTGCACCTTTATTTTCTTGGCTTTAGCACTGCAACAAGCGGGTTTAGCTCTGAACGCTTTAGATGTCTCAGCCAGACAACAAGACCAGGCTCTGCAATCGCTGATTGCTACTGCGGGTGGCAAGTTCATCACATCGATCGCGGGACTTTTATGTTCTTTGGTTTGGAACTGGCGCGCCAAAATTTCTTTAGGTAACTTGCAGGCTAGCATCGATACGCTATGCCATACCTTACGCAGCAAAATTCCAGACAACGCATCTGAAGCGAGCATGCGGGTTCAGTTGTCGTTGTTTCAAGAAATCTTGCAACAAAACCAAGCCCAGGTTGCTGAACTCAAACGTTTAGAGGGCGGACTTACCAACGCTGGTAGCCAAGCAGCTGGCGAACTGAGCAAAGCTGGTGCAGTACTCACCCAAGGAATTTCAACGGGCATGGCGTCTTTCAGTAATGCAGTGCAGGGATTGGCACAAACCATTCAAACCACAAACAATACTGTAAATACGCTTGACACTGCGCTGTCGCGTGCAGCCACTGCTGGCCAACAAGGTGCACAACAACTAGAAAGTTTGATGGTGCAACTGTCGCAAATATTGGGTAACTTACAAACCGTCATGGGTGGTCTGCAATCTACCGCAGACAAAGTAGATGCGACTGCCGACAAATTCCAAACTAGCGCAACTGCGATTGAGAACGCAGTCAATACGCAACAAGAAACGGCCAACACATTCAAAGACAGCGCTAGCACCACCGAGCAAGCGCTCGAGACGGTTCGCACT
>JBAXNJ010000234.1:0-3453 GCA_037133815.1 Betaproteobacteria bacterium | reverse complement strand
TACGAGTTCCACCCTGTGGTGTCGAAACTGCAACTCTATTGCTCAGAAGACTTAGGCGCTTTCTATCTCGACGTACTCAAAGACAGGCTCTACACCACGGTTGCTTCATCGCTATCGCGGCGTAGTGCACAAACTGCGCTTCACACCATCACCCAAGCGATGTTGCGCTGGATGGCGCCGTTTTTGAGTTTTACTGCTGAGGAAGCTTGGAGCGTGTTGGGCACATCGCCTTCCATCTTTTTTGAAACCTATACCAATTTGGCTGCGCCAAATGCAGCGCTTGTGAATAAGTGGCGCGTTATCAAAGATGTACGCGAACTTGCTAACAAAGAA
The DNA here is from genome assembly GCA_037133815.1 of Betaproteobacteria bacterium. Classification (GTDB taxonomy): domain Bacteria; phylum Pseudomonadota; class Gammaproteobacteria; order Burkholderiales; family Burkholderiaceae_C; genus Limnohabitans. The sequence continues at coordinate 3,120 of JBAXNJ010000234.1, read as the reverse complement.
ATTGAAAGCAAACGCAGCGCAGGTTTGATTGGCGCCTCTTTGCAGTCCGAGTTGACGATTGCTTGTGATGGCGCCGCATACGACGCCTTGGCTTCACTGGGTGACGATTTGAAGTTTGTTTTCATCACGTCGAAAGTACAACTGGTTCGTAAAACAGGTGATCTTCACATCGACGTAAAAGCCAGCGAAGCCGTGAAATGCGAACGCTGCTGGCACTACAGCGAAGATATCGGCATCGATACGGTACATCCCACATTGTGTGGACGTTGCACTAGCAATCTTTTCGGCTCTGGCGAAGTACGTAACTTCGCTTAAAGTATCGCCAACATGGCACGCCACACCTTCATCCGCAGCACAACCTCTTACTGGTTGTGGATAGGTATTGCTGCAGCCATAGTGTTGGCAGATCAGTTCACCAAAGTATTGATCGTCAGCACCTACCAACTCGGCGAAGGTTTTTCTGTCACGAGTTTTTTTAATATCGTGCGCGTGCACAACGAAGGCGCTGCATTTTCGTTTTTAGCCAATGCAGGCGGATGGCAACGGTGGTTATTTACGGGCTTAGGTGTGATCGCTGCGATTGCTATCGTTTGGATGCTGAAACAACATGCGCAACAAAAGCTATTTGGATTTGCCTTAGCTTGTGTGTTGGGCGGTGCAGTCGGCAATGTGATCGACCGCGTGATGTATGGATACGTGGTTGATTTCTTAGACTTCTATTACGCGGGCATGCACTTTCCTGCTTTTAACCTCGCAGACAGCGCCATTACCTTGGGCGCTGCCTGCTTGATATTGGATGAAATCTTGAGAGTGCGGAGAGGTCGCTGATTACAAAGTAATGATCGTGCAACCCGTAGTCTTACGGGCTTCTAAATCAATATGGGCTTGAGCCACTTTTTCCAAGGGGTAGGTTTGATCGATATGAATTTTCACCTTACCACTAGTCACGGCTTCAAACAAATCATCTGCCATCGCTTGTGAATTCTCACGATTATTAATATGGCTAAAGAGGGTTTGGCGGGTTACATATATAGAACCCTTCGCACCCAAAATTCCAGGAGAAAACGAAGGTACTGGGCCAGAGGCGTTACCGAAACTAGCCATCAACCCCAATGGTGCCAAACAATCAAGCGATTTATCCCACGTATCTTTACCTACCGAGTCGTAGACGACTTTGACACCTTTGCCTCCAGTAATTTCTTTTACTTTTACTAAAAAATCTTCGGTGTTGTAGTTGATCGCATAGCTTGCGCCATTAGCCAAAGCAAGCTTGCATTTGGCATCACTGCCCGCAGTTCCGATGAGTTGATACCCCAATGCCTTGGCCCATTGCGATGCGATTAAGCCAACACCACCCGCGGCCGCATGGAACAAAATAAAATCACCTTTGTGCAAACCGCCTTGAGGCAATGTGCGCTTGAGTAAATACTGCGCCGTTAAACCTTTGAGCATCATGGCAGCTCCAGTTTCAAACGAAATGGCATCGGGCAATTTACAGACAGTCTTTGCAGGCATCACGCGCTCTTCACAATAACTTCCGGGTGGTTGACTGGCATAAGCTGCGCGATCCCCTACTTTTAGATGTGTCACGCCCTCGCCTACTGCCTCTACTACACCTGAAGCTTCCATACCCATGCGCAATGGCATCGGGAAAGGATAGAGTCCCGTACGTTGATATACATCAATGAAATTCAAACCAACGGCTTTGTGGCGAATACGAATTTCACCTGCACCAGGTTGACCGACCGTGACATCGACGATCTTGAGTTCTTCAGGTCCGCCGTTTTTTTCAATAATGACTGCTTTGCTCATGTTGTGTGCTCCTAGGGGAATCGATAATTTTGACCCCATACATCCTGCCACGAAAGCGGTCTCCGAGTTGTCACCTAGGTTTTATGGGCTCGGGTAGAGTCTCGCGCTAATGTCTGACACCTCCCCAAGCGCTTCAAACCCCGCATTAACAGCGCGCGCTGCTGCTTTGTTATTGGTTCCACCTGTTTTATGGGCCGGCAACGCTATCACGGGGCGCTTGGTACATGAGCTCATCTCACCCCTGACACTCAATTTTTTTCGCTGGACCTTAGCGTTTTTACTATTACTTCCTATTGCACACAAGATACTGCATCGAAACAGTCCTTTATGGTCAAAGTGGAAACGTTTTTCTGTGCTCGGTTTTTTGGGTGTAGGTTGCTACAACAGCTTCCAATACCTTGCATTACAAACCTCCACACCAATCAATGTGACTTTGGTAGCCTCCAGCACTCCCGTCTTCATGCTTGTCATTGGGGCTGTATTTTTCAAACAAGTTATTCGCTTACAACAAGTCATCGGCGCTGTGTTGTCCATAGCGGGTGTACTGCTGGTGCTATGCCGCGGTGACTGGAATGCGCTAGCGAATGTGCAATTGGTTATCGGTGACGTTTATGTGCTGATTGCCACCGCATGCTGGGGGTTCTACAGTTGGCTTCTCAGTCGTCCAGATGATCCCTCAGAGATACGCAACAACTGGGCTTATTTTTTAATGTCACAAATGGCCTTTGGCTTATCTTGGTCTGGCTTGTTTACAACTGCCGAATGGGTAACAGGCGATGCTTATATTTTTTGGGGCTGGCCACTGATTGCGGCGCTTGCTTATGTCGCCTTATGTCCGTCGTTGCTAGCTTATCGTTGCTGGGGGTTGGGTGTACAGCAAGCGGGGCCCAACATTGCCGGCTTCTTTTCTAACCTCACACCACTATTCGCAGCTGTTATGTCCGCCTTGGTATTGGGCGACTTACCGCAAACCTTTCACGCGGCGGCATTTGCTTTGATAGTCGGCGGGATTGTGGTGTCTTCGCGGCGCTAATTTTGATTTAAAAAAAATCCGCGGCAGAAGGCGCTAACTTAAACGCGTTAAATTTAAGTAGCGCCATGCTTCTTTTAAAACGAGCCTGAATAAGCCCCGCCATCGGTCAAAATGTTTTGACCTGTGATGTAACTGGCTTGCGCAGAACACAAAAACGCACAGGTTTCACCAAATTCATCGGGATGCCCAAAACGCAATGCTGGAATTGTTTTTTTCCGTGCGTCCATGATGGCCTCAATAGGTTGGCCTGTTTTTTCTGCAGCACCCTTCATCGT
>JBAXNJ010000233.1:0-3454 GCA_037133815.1 Betaproteobacteria bacterium | reverse complement strand
GGTAGAAACAGAAAATATGATTCGTGAATTTGGTGGTGACTTCACGCCCTATGTTGCGGATGTCACAAAGGCCGAATCCGTGCAATCGATGGTGCAGGCATGTTTAGAGCGTTATGCGAGCGTTGATATTTTGGTCAATAACGTGGGCGGGCCCGCACCAGGTGGGCCAGTAGCGCTGTCTGAGGCGGCCTTTGATTCGCAAATCGATTTAAATTTGAAGTCTGTTTTTTTGACATGTAAGTATGTGATTCCCGTTATGGAGCAAAAAGGCTCAGGTTCGATTGTGAATATTGCGTCAATTTCTGGAATCCGCTTTAGTGGTGCAGCACAGGTGGGTTACGCTGTATCCAAGGCAGGGGTGATTCAATTTGGACGAGTGGTTGGAGTTGAGTACGCTAAGAAAGGCATTCGTATCAATTCAATTTTGCCGGGCCAGCTCCACACGCCATTGGTAGATGCTGTACTCGCCAAAACGCAAAGTGGGGGAGATGTCGACGCTCTTTTAAAACGTCGCCAAGCCCGAATCCCGATGCCGTTTATGGGTGACGGGCGTGACACCGCCAATGCCGCACTTTTTTTAGCCTCAGATGAGGCGCGTTTTATTACCGGAACTGAGCTGATTGTCGATGGCGGCATGACTGCGAAATGCGATTAATACCTAGGAGAGATCAGATGAATTTTTTCAATACCCATTTCATGCGATGTAACGCTGGTTTTTTAGTCTTGCATCAACGAATTTTTCGCTCTCTGTGTTTGCTGGTGATTACTGCATATACGGGTTTATTAAGTTTTCCCGTAAATGCGGCAGATCCCTTTCCGAGTAAACCGATACAAATAGTGATCCCATTCGCTCCGGGTGATACGGACAATATGATCAGGCCATTTGCCGATCGGATGGCTGAGTTTTTAGGCCAACCTGTTGTTTTGAATTTCAAGCCAGGTGCTGGTGGCGGAATAGGTGCCGGAGCGGTGGCATTGAGTAAGCCTGATGGCCTCACACTGGTGGGTACCTCACCTGGATCAATTGTGGTGGTGCCCCTAGCAAACAAAGAGATCAAGTATTCGTTCGAATCATTTGAACCGATTGTTAGTCTTTCTGAGGGCGGCATGATGTTGGAGGTTGGAAAGAATGCGCCTTGGAAAACACTCAAGGAGTTGGTGGATTATTCAAAGGCAAATCCGGGCGTCATCAACTACACCACCTCAGGCGCAATGGGTATTACCCACTTACTAGCCGAAATCTTTAGCAAAGAGGCTGGGGTGAAGTGGACCCATATTCCAGAAAAGGGCAGTGGTCCTGCCATTACATCTTTGCTTGGTGGCCATGTTCAATTGTCGTCGGCAGCCGTGGGCGCGGTTCAGCCGCAAGTCGAATCTGGCGCTTTAAGACCATTGGCAGTTTTTAGTCTCCAAAGGTTGAAGTCTTTGCCGGATGTGCCCACCTTACGCGAGCTTGGCTACAAGATTGCAGGCCCAGCCTATTACGGAATCTCTGCACCCAAAGGAACGCCCAAGGAGGTGATTGATCAGATTTATTCGGCAGCTCAAAAAACAGTTGAAAAATACAACTCTCAAATTTCAGGAAACCTGAAGTTGTTTGGCGCTGAAATCAAGCTGCTTAACCCAGCAGACTACAAGCAATATTTAAAAGACCAAAATACGCTTTTTTCTGATGGAATAAAAGGACTCAATTAAGGTGCTTTTTTCACCAAGCTTTTCCAACGGTTCATCTCTGACACTAAAAACTGACCAAATTCTTCGGGAGTGCTGTGCTTGGCAACGAGTCCCATGTCTTCAAATCGTTTACGAAGTGCGTCAGAGCTCAAAGCTTTACGTACTTCAGAATTGAGTTGCGTCACTACTGCCTTGGGTGTTCCTGCCGGAGCAAACAAGCCGCCCCAACTGGAAAACTCGTAACCTGATACGCCTAATTCAATCGCAGTTGGAATGTCGGGGTGAGCAGGGTTTCTTTGTAATGTGGTGACGGCAAGCGCTCTTAAGTTACCTGATTTGATCAGCGGTGCAGATGCGGCTAAGGGGTCGATCATGAATGTCAATCGATTGGCCACCAAGTCTGGGTGTGCGGCAGTGCTGCCTTTGTAGGCGACTTCAGTCAATGAACCTAGATTGAGCGTTTGGGCTAATAGCAAGGTAGAGAGTTGTTGCGGACTGCCGGGACCTGTAGTTCCATAGCTGACTTTAGCTGGGTTGTCGCGAAGAAATTTCAGTAAGTCGCCTAAGTTTTGAAATGGAGATTGGCTACTGACTACTACTACGTAGGGTGTGATGTGGGTGAGAGAGATGGGTGAAAAATCTTTCACCGTATCAAAAGGTAAATCAGACATCAAAAATGGATTGATCGCCATGTTTGCAGCGGCTTGTAGCAAGGTGTAGCCATCAGGTTCTGATTTAGCCACCACATTGGCGCCAAGAGTTTGCGATGCGCCGGCACGGTTCTCAATAACGACGGCTTTTCCTAAAGGACTTTCAAGTTCGCGCGCTAGTAAACGCGCCACCAAGTCACTAGGCCCTCCTGGTGTGACGGGTACGATGATTTTGATGGGTCGGCTAGGGTAAGGCGTCTGGGCGTTTACGTTAAAGGCGCTGAAAACACACGCACATAAACCTATAAGAATCCATTGCTTCATACAGACTTTCTCCATGATTAATTAACATGCCAAGGTAACTCTCAATTTATCCATATATTTCCCGTGTATCCGTAGGTCTTACCCTATGAAATCCCAATAAGAATATGTTTTTATAAGGGTATTATTCCTATTGAATTAAAAATTGATGGACGCATGACAACCGCTAATATTTCGCAAACTGTTGTAGTACTTGGTACCGGCACGATGGCTGCGGGAATCGCAGCTGGTTTTTTAGAAGTGGGTATGCCTTTGGTCGTTTTAGGACGTTCCATAGAAAAGGCTCAGGCCACTTTAGAACAAGCTCGTAAATTGGCCCAGACTTTAGGTGCTAAAGCGCCAAGTGATGTTCCCCAAGAGGCCGGCTTGATCAACGATTGGAATAACTGGACTTCTGTGGCTTGGGTCATTGAAACAGTCACGGAAGACTTTGACATCAAGCGCGCCTTATTCAAAGACCTAGACCGCCGTGTGCCAGCGCATATTCCCATCGGCACCAATAGTTCTGGGTTCCCCATTTCGCGACTGACAGATGGTTTGCTCACCCGCTCACGTATGTTCAATGCGCATTACTTCATGCCTGCGCATTTAGTGCCTTTGGTGGAGGTGGCTTTAGGCGCAGATTCAGATCCGCAAATGGGCGAAGCTGTTTGCGAACTCTATCGCCGTGCAGGTAAAAAACCCGTATTGGTGCGACAAGATATTCCGGGCTTGCTGGCCAATCGTATTCAACATGCACTGATGCGTGAGGCACTTGATTTGATTGACCGCGGTATTGCCTCGGCAGAAGATGTCGATACCGCTGTCCG
>JBAXNJ010000232.1:0-3467 GCA_037133815.1 Betaproteobacteria bacterium | reverse complement strand
GACCATATTGCGATTGCCAAGTTAAACGGCTACCAGTCTTTGCACACCACTTTGGTAGGCCCGTCTGGTTTGAACGTTGAATTTCAAATGCGTACAGATCCGATGCACTTGGTCGCCGAGTCTGGGGTGGCTGCGCATTGGCTCTACAAATCTAGTGGCGCCTCTAAAGAAACCAGCGACAACTTAGGCAACAAATGGTTGCAGTCTTTGTTAGATATTCAAGACGAAACGCGTGATGCGACTGAGTTTTGGGACCATGTCAAAGTCGACTTGTTCCCCGATGCGGTCTATGTTTTCACGCCCAAGAGCCGCATCATGGCGATGCCACGCGGCGCCACGGTGGTTGACTTTGCCTACGCCGTGCATAGCGATGTGGGCGACCACGCCACCGCCGCCAAGATCAATGGAACCTCAGTCCCGCTGCGCACCGAAGTCTCCAACGGCGATGTGGTCGAGGTGGTTACATCACCCGACGCTTCGCCCAACCCTGCATGGTTAGGTTTTGTACGCACAGGACGGGCTCGCTCAAAAATCCGCCACCATCTCAAAACCATGGCGCAATCCGAGTCGAAAGACTTGGGCGAAAAACTTTTGGCGCAAGCGTTGCGCGCAGAAGGTATTGAGAACATGCCAGCAGTCGACGCAAAAACTCAGAATTTGTGGGACAAACTCTTACGCTTCACTGGCAGTAAATCACTAGATGAGTTGCTAGTAGATATCGGTTTAGGCAAACGCGTGGCAAGCATCGTGGCCCGTCGCTTGGCTAAATTGCTATCAGAAGTCGGCCAAAAACCTGACCCGCTTCTGATGAGCCGCGAGCGTTTTACCGCACATGAAACCATCTCGCAAGGCAGTGTTGTGGTCGACGGCAGTGAGAATGCATCGGTGCAATATGCGCCTTGTTGCCGACCCATTCCGGGTGACCCGATTCTGGGGTATTTGGGACACGGCGAGGGCTTGGTAGTCCACCACGAAACTTGCTCCGTCGCCCAACATTTGAAATACAAAGACAGCGAGCGATTTATTGCAGTGGAGTGGTCGGAGGAGCCTATTCGAGCCTTTGAGGCGGGCGTGGTGGTGACTGTTAGCAACGCCAAAGGCGTGTTGGCCCGCGTTGCATCCGCGATTACTTCAGCAGAAGCCGACATCAACTTTGTCAATATGCCAGACGAAGTCTCCGGCCAAGAAACCGCCGATTTGCGCTTTGTCATTGGCGTGCGCGACACGACCCATATCGAAGCTGTGTTGCGCAACTTACGCCGGTTGCAGTCGGTGATGAAGGCAGACCGTGTGACTTCGGGTTCTGCGCGAGACTCTCACCCTAGTAATAACCGTTAATTGCACAGACGCGCTGGTCTACAGCGAAGCTTGTGGATAAAGAACCCGAAGCACTTCAACTTCTTGCACGCCTAAAGGCGTAACAAGTTTGACAACATCCCCCTCCCGCGCTTTGATCAAAGCCCGCGCTATTGGCGAAATCCAAGTCACCTCACCATTCAAACTATCGGCCTCGTCGATTCCCAAAATCGTGACAGTGCGCTCGTCGCCCGCCTCTTCCACATAGGTCACGGTCGCGCCAAAAAAGACTTGGTCTTTGCCAAGGTGCACAGACGGGTCCGTCACCTCCGCAATCTCTAAACGCTTAGTCAAAAAACGGATGCGTCTATCAATCTCGCGCAAGCGTTTTTTGCCGTAGATGTAGTCGCCATTCTCTGAGCGATCACCGTTGCTGGCCGCCCAATGCACGATATCAACCACCTTGGGGCGTTCGTTGTCTATCAAGTCAAAGAGTTCAGCGCGCAAGGCAGCATAGCCTTTCGGAGTGATGTAGTTTTTGCCACCAGCGGGCAAAGGTGGCAAGCCTACTTCGTCATCTTCAGTTTCAGACTCGCGGGTGAAGGCTTTACTCATGCGCAGGTTTTTTTCAAATCAATTCAAACCCACCAGCAAGTTTGAGTGCTTCGGTAGATGTATCAGTCAATGCATCGGACATTGCCTGCGCCAGTTGCGGTTGCTGCGCTTGGGCAGAAATACCCAAGGCATAGACCGTTGCCAACTCAAACTCTTGCGGCAATACTCCGACCAAATCGACACCCTCGGTGTATTTGATTTCTGTGACTTGAGTACATCCAATCACTGGGCCAGTAGCAAGCGCCATTTCTTTCATCGCCGTCGCGCCATTCGGAAAGGTGCGAAAACGGTCTGCCAATGCAACATCCAACCCCAAGGTTTGCAACACTTTAAAGAAGTGAATGCCTGCAGTAGCCAACTTGGGGTCTGGAAAGTAAATGCCCTCAGCCGCACGAAACGCGGCTTGCAAATCGGCGCGGGTAGCAATAGCGGGATGGGTTGTGCCGTGTTTCACGGCAATGCCAGTATTCACCACACCTAAAGCATGCAGGCTACCGGCTTTGACATGGCCGCTATCGATCAAACCTTGCACCAAGGCTTTTGAAAGAATCACTACGTCGCAAGGTGTGCCTTGGAGCAGCGCTTCTTTCATCGCACCGACTGCGCTGAAAGTGCCGTGCAATTTGCAACCGTGCTTAGCCTCAAACCCGGCCTTCAATGGATTGACCAAGCCAGCGGCTGCACCGCCGCTCAAAAGAAACAGATCCATCTCAATCTGCCTTCGCGCCAGATACTTTCACAATCGTCGCCCACTTGGCTACGTCGTCTGCAACATATTTGGCAAATACGGGCGCAGTCATCGACATCGCCACGGCACCTTGCTTGGCCCATGTGGCTTTGACATCCGGCGCATTCACAATTTTGTTGATTTCGGTATTTAAGCGTTGCACGATGGCATCCGGTGTGCCTGCAGGAGCCATCATGCCGAGCCAGATCAAGGCTTCATATTTGGGTACGCCATCGTCGTTCACAGTCGGTAATTCAGGCGCAACCGTTGAGCGGGTTCGACCCGTCGTCGCAAGGCCACGCACTTTGCCTGCTTTGATGTTCTCGGTCATGGTGGTAACGGCATCAAACATCACATCTACTTGGCCAGACAACACATCTGTGCGGGCAGCGGCGCTTCCCTTGTAAGGAATGTGGGTCATATTCACGCTGGCCATGTATTTGAACAACTCACCAGCCATGTGATACGGCGTACCGTTACCAGAAGAGGCGTAATTGATCTTTCCAGGGTTGGCTTTGGCGTACTTGATGAGCTCGGGTAAATTTTGCGCAGGCACGCTGGGGTGGGCGACTAGCACCAAGTCTGAGTAATTAACAGGCGCTATAGGAACAAAGTCTTTGAGCAAGTTGAAAGGACGCACAGGTATCAGCGACTCGTTGACCGTTTGCGTGTTGGACATCATCAGCAATGTGTATCCATCAGGGGCAGACTTGGCAACGGCATCGGTCCCGATGATCGAGCCCGCACCAGGGCGGTTGTCCACCACAAAATTCTGTCCAAGCGCTTCTTGCAAACGCTGCGCCATAAAGCGCGCATAGTTGTCAGCAGG
>JBAXNJ010000231.1:0-3480 GCA_037133815.1 Betaproteobacteria bacterium | reverse complement strand
CACCCGCATGGCGCAGTGTGCGCCTCGGTTTGGCCGCTCTTTTGGTGCTGCAGGTGGTGGGGCTCAACGCCATGGCTTGGCGCGAGCAGCACGCTCTGGACCAACAAAAAACGCAACTTAGCCAAATTTTGTCCTCCGCCTTTCCTTCTGTTCGGCTGATCATCGACGCGCCACTGCAAATGCAGCGCGAAGTCGACACTTTGCAACAAAACGCAGGGCGCGTCACCAGCACAGATTTCGAACCCTTGCTGGCTGCCGCCGCAAGTGCATTACCGAATGGCGTTGTACCCATTCAATGGCATTTCGCACACCACGTCTTGCGCGCGCAAGGCTTGCAATTGAATGATGCACAAGCCAACGTCGCTCAAACTGCACTCAAAGCCAAACACTTGCAATTGCGACAAGAAGGCAATGATGTGTGGGTGATTCAACCTGAAGCGGCGCCATGAGTCGATCTACCCCAAGCCCTAATTGGAAAACCCAAGCGCAGGCTTTTGGACAACAGCTTTGGGCAAACCACGGGCAAGCGCGCTGGCGAGCTTTAACAGCACGCGAGCGTTTGTTAGCGACCGTGTTTTTGGGGTTGATTGGCATTTGGTTGTTTGTATCGATTGCCATTACTCCGGCAATGCGAACACTGAGCGCGAGTGCTCAACAACGCGCAGAAGTCGCGCAACAGGTTATACAAATGCGCGCCCTCCAACAGCGCGCGCAAGAATTACAAAAAACCAAGCCCCTCACACGTGATGAATCACTCAGAAATCTGCAAAACATCTCTCCTGTTGGCAATCCTTCTTTGCAAACGAGTCTTCAAGGCGATCGCGTGCTTGTACAACTCAAAAACCTTTCTGCCTCTCAACTTGCTTCATGGCTAGCACAGGCAAGAATTGGCTCGCAAGCTTTGCCTGATGAAGTGCACATTTCACGTTCTGCTGGAGCCAATGTGGTTTCTTCTGCCGATGCATCAACTGCGTGGGATGGTCAGATTGTTTTGCGCTTGCCTCAACGACAAGCAGGCAATGCAAACGTAAGCGGAATCAAGCCATGACACTAAGCGCTAAATGGTCACTCATCGGCGCCCTCATCGGCGCCTGCATTGCCTTGGTCACACAAGCACCTGCTAGTTGGTTAGCTAACACCATCTCTAATGCTAGCCAACAACGGTTTGTTTTACAAAATGCGCAAGGTACTGTTTGGCGTGGCTCTGCTATTGCATTGCTGTCCGATGGAAATCAGGATGCAAAGCCAATAGCAAAAGCAGGAATGCCTTTACCCTCCCGCTTGCATTGGAATTTTTCATCAGGTTTTGACACAGAGCTAGGACGTTTGGTCATGCGCGCACAAATAAAAAGTGAATGCTGCACGCCCGAACCTCTGCAAGGGACCATTTCTTTAGGCTGGCAAGGGCCGCGGATTGACATCGCCAACCAACAATCCCAATGGCCAGCACATTGGCTAGTAGGTTTGGGCTCTCCTTGGAATACTGTGCAGCCAGAAGGCAGCATGCAATTGCGTACAGAAAACCTGATTTTGCAATCCACCGCTGGCGCGCCAAAAATTCAAGGCTTGGCAGAACTCACACTCTCTCAATTAGCAACACCTCTATCCACCTTGCGCCCCTTAGGCACTTACCGTTTGCGTGTGCAAGGCGGTGACACAATGGCGCTAACGCTAGCCACCATAGAAGGTGGCTTGCAACTAAGCGGCAATGGCCAATGGGCCAATGGGCGCTTGCGATTCAAGGGCGAAGCCCGCGCGCAGCCTGCATTTGAGGCGGCGCTTTCGAACTTACTCAATATCTTGGGCCAAAGACAAGGCGCCATCTCCATCATGGAATTAGGTTAGACATATGCCATTGAAAAACAGACAAGCTCAACACCCCAGCACGACATACCGTGCTTATCTTTGCTTACTCACGGCTCCGCTACTGATAGCTGGCTTGTGCTTCACCGCCACACCCAGCCATGCCGCAGGCCCAAGCAAAAAAGACGCGTCGGTTGAACCGCTCACCCTCAACTTTGTCAACGCAGAAATTGAATCGGTAGCCCGAACACTGGCGACCTTGTTGCGTCGCAACTTGGTCGTCGATCCTCGTGTCAAAGGCACTATCAACCTAAGTACTGAAACACCCGTCTCGCCCGCCCAAGCATGGCAACAGTTTTTGGCAGTCATTCGCTTGCAAGGTTTCGCCGTGGTCGAAGCACAAGGTCTTTTCAAAATCTTGCCTGAGGCCGACGCCAAATTGCAAGGTGGTAGCGTGCAACAGATGAACCGTGCAGGTTCCAGAGTGGGTGGAGCAAACGCAGATAACAACGACGCTAATTTGGGCAACGGTGGCGGACAGGTGGTAACGCAAATTTTTAGGTTGAACCATGAGCAGGCTAACAACTTATTGCCTGTGCTGCGCCCACTCATCAGCCCCAATAACACCATCAACGTCAACCCAGGCAACAACTCCCTAGTCATCACCGACTATGCCGATAACTTGCAACGCATGGCGCGCATCATTGCCAGCTTAGATGTGTCGAACGCTGGTGAAGTCGAAGTCATCACACTCAAAAACGCTATCGCTATCGACTTAGCGCCTTTGGTATCTCGTTTGATAGAACCCACAGGTAACGCAGGTGCGGCAGCAGGCACTCCTGCTGCGCCCGGACAAATAGGCAATGACTACAAAACTACTTTGATAGCGGAGCCACGTAGCAACACCTTGATCTTGCGCGCAGCTAACCCTGCACGCGCAGCTTTGGTCCGCTCATTGATCGACAAACTGGATCAACCCGGCACACAAAACCCCAGCGGCAATATCCATGTGGTGTATTTGAAAAATGCCGATGCCACCAAGTTAGCAGCCACCTTGCGTGCAGCAGTCACGGGCGAAGTTCGTACACCGACTAACAACGCAACGCTTAATAACGCTGCCAACCCGATGGGCACCAACGCTGGTGCTGCAGGTTCGCTAACAAGCAATTCCAATAACGCCAACACCACAGGCGGACAAATTCAAGCCGACACGGCGACCAACGCATTGATCATCACTGCACCAGAACCCCAGTACCGCCAACTGCGCGCAGTGATCGACATGCTCGACCAGCGCCGTGCACAAGTGATGGTGGAGAGTTTGATTGCCGAGGTCAATGCCGACAAAGCATTGCAAATGGGCATTCAATGGCAAGCACCGTTTGGCTCTAACGCAGTAGGTGGCACCAACTTTGGCTCCACCGGAAACATTGCTGGCTTGTCACAAGGCAGTACTGCCGCGGCAGCTGCGGGCGTGGGTACAGGCTTGAATATCGGCACGCTGAGAACAGTGAATGGACGAAATGTCCTTGGCAGTCTGGCTAACTTTTTAGAGACCAATGGCGATGCCAATATTTTGTCAACGCCTACCCTGCTCACACTCGATAACGAAGAAGCCAAGATCGTGGTGGGACAAAACGTGCCGTTCATCACAGGCCAGTACACCAGCAACAACACAGC
>JBAXNJ010000230.1:0-3481 GCA_037133815.1 Betaproteobacteria bacterium | reverse complement strand
ACGCTTAGCCAGCGCTGGCGCCACCAGCTTTGCCCTCGAAGCCGCCCCGCGCACCACGCGTGCGCAAAGCATGGACGTGCTGTCTTCTCAAGCCAATATCGCAGGCTACAAAGCCGTGATGCTGGCCGCAGACAAATATCAACGCTTTGTGCCCATGCTGATGACGGCCGCTGGTACGGTGAAAGCCGCCCGCGTCGTGATTTTGGGCGTCGGCGTCGCAGGCTTGCAAGCCATCGCGACGGCCAAGCGCTTGGGCGCCGTGATTGAAGCGACCGATGTACGCCCGAGCGTGAAAGAACAAGTCGAGTCACTAGGCGCCAAATTCATAGACGTGCCGTTCGAAACCGCCGAAGAAAAAGAAGCCGCTGAAGGCGTGGGCGGCTACGCCCGCCCCATGCCCGCAAGTGGCTAGACCGCCAAAAAGTCGAAGTAGCCAAGCGTGTTGCGCAGGCCGACTTGGTCATCACCACTGCCTTGATCCCTGGACGCGCAGCCCCTGAGTTGGTGAGCGAAGACATGGTCAAAGCCATGAAGCCTGGCTCGGTCATCATCGACATCGCCGCTGGCAAAGGCCCTGATGGCGTAGGCGGTAACTGCCCGCTGACAGAAGCTGGCAAAACGGTGATCAAACATGGCGTCACCTTGGTGGGTGAAACCAATTTGCCTGCTTTGGTAGCCGCAGACTCCAGCGCCTTGTATGCCCGCAATGTGCTGGACTTTTTAAAGCTCATCATCAACAAAGAAGGTGCGCTGCATATCGATATGGAAGACGACATCGTCGCCGCTTGTTTGATGACCCGCGATGGCGCGGTCGTCAAGAAATGAATTTGAGGAACTACACACCATGGACGCCGTCTCCCCTACCCTTGTGAACCTGATTATTTTTGTGTTGGCCATCTACGTGGGTTACCACGTGGTCTGGACTGTCACGCCCGCCTTGCACACGCCTTTGATGGCGGTGACCAATGCCATCTCTGCCATCGTGATCGTCGGCGCCATGTTGGCCGCCGCGATGACAACTACCACCTTGGGCAAAACCATGGGCGTGTTGGCCGTGGCCTTGGCCGCCGTCAATGTGTTTGGTGGCTTCATGGTCACGCGTCGCATGCTCGAGATGTTCAGGAAAAAAGACAAGCCTGCTAAAGCTCCCCAAGGAGACAAGGCATGAATATGGACTTTGTGACCATGAATTTGGTGACGCTGCTGTATTTGGTAGCGAGCATTTGTTTTATCCAAGCCTTGAAAGGCTTGAGCCATCCCACCACGTCGATTCGCGGCAACATGTTTGGCATGTTGGGCATGACCATTGCAGTGATCACCACGGCGGCGCTTATCTTGAAGCTCTCTGGCTCTGCCTTGGGCATGGGTTGGGTTTTGGGCGGGTTGGTGATTGGTGGTAGCGCGGGCACGATCATGGCGCAACGCGTTGAGATGACCAAGATGCCAGAGTTGGTTGCTTTTATGCACAGCATGATTGGTTTGGCAGCCGTATTCATCGGTGTGGCCGCGGTAGCGGAGCCATGGGCCTTTGGCATCACACCACCCCCTGAGGAAATTGCCTCTGGCATACAAACCGCATCAGGCATGGTGATTACCGAGATGATGCGTCGCTTCCCTATTCCAACCGGCAACCGCTTGGAGCTGTTCTTAGGTGCTGCGATTGGCGCGATCACTTTCAGCGGCTCGGTGATTGCGTTTGGCAAGCTCTCAGGCAAATACAAATTCCGCTTGTTCCAAGGCGCACCGGTGAGCTTCTCAGGTCAGCACATGCTTAATTTGGTGCTGGGCTTGGCAACGATTGGTTTGGGCTTGATGTTTGTTGCGACCGAAAACTGGACCGCCTTTTTGGCCATGTTGTTCTTGTCGTTTGTCATGGGCGTGTTGATCATCATCCCGATTGGTGGCGCTGATATGCCGGTGGTTGTGTCTATGCTCAACAGCTACTCGGGCTGGGCGGCTGCGGGCATCGGATTCTCATTGAACAACAGCATGTTGATCATTGCCGGATCATTGGTAGGCAGCTCGGGCGCGATTCTGAGTTACATCATGTGTAAGGCGATGAACCGCTCGTTCTTCAGCGTGATCTTGGGCGGCTTTGGTGCAGAAACGGGGACTGCGGTCACCGGATCGCAAGAGCAACGCCCTGTCAAAAGCGGAAGCGCAGATGACGCCGCTTACATCTTGGCCAATGCGGAGAGCGTGGTGATCGTCCCCGGTTACGGCTTGGCCGTGGCGCGTGCCCAGCATGCGGTGAACGAATTGGCGCAGAAGTTGATGCACAAAGGCATCAGCGTGAAATACGCGATCCACCCTGTGGCGGGACGTATGCCAGGACACATGAACGTGCTGTTGGCGGAGGCCGAAGTGCCTTACGACCAAGTGTTCGAGATGGAAGACATCAACGGTGAATTCGGACAAGTCGATGTGGCCATCATCTTGGGCGCGAACGACGTGGTCAACCCAGCCGCGATGATCAAAGGCTCGGCCATTTACGGCATGCCGATTTTGGAGGCCTACAAAGCAAAAACCATCATCGTTAACAAGCGCTCGATGGCTGCGGGTTACGCCGGCTTAGATAACGAACTCTTCTATATGGACAAAACCATGATGGTGTTTGGGGATGCTAAGAAGGTGGTTGAGGATATGGTTAAGGCGGTGGAGTAACTCTTCTAAGCTTTTTCCAGTAAGGCTTTGTGGAGAGTTGAAGGCGTCTTGCCCAACTCCTGTCCAGTCAGCCCTTCTAATTAAATAAAGCAGAAATATTCTGAATATTGGGGTGGTGCACCACCCCTTTCTCAGTGATGAGCGCTGTCACTAATTCTGCTGGAGTAACATCAAACGCGGGGTTACGCACGCTGACCCCTTCAGGCGCCCAGCGATAGTCTCTAAAACCCATAACTTCGTCGCTTGAGCGTTCTTCAATAGGGATATCTTTGCCCTGCGCGATAGACAAATCAATAGTGGATAGCGGGCAGGCCACATAAAAAGGAATACCGTGGCGCTTGGCCAATACGGCCACCATGTAGGTACCAATCTTGTTAGCCACATCGCCGTTGGCGGCAACGCGGTCCGTACCAACTACTACCGCATCAATTTCGCCGTGTTGCATCAAATGCCCCGACATGTTATCGGTAATGAGTGTGACCGGAATATTTTCTTGAACCATCTCCCAGGCGGTGAGTCGCGCGCCTTGAAGGAAAGGTCGGGTTTCGTCGGCAATCACGGATATTCTTTTGCCAGCTTCTACCGCTGAACGAAATACGCCCAATGCAGTTCCATGCCCTGCAGTGGCTAGGGCGCCGGCATTGCAGTGTGTCAAAACGCGTGCTCCATCACTAAGTAGAGTGGCACCAAACGAGCCCATGGCGCGATTTATGCGCACGTCTTCTCTAGACACCTCATGCGCTTCTTCTAAAAGAATTGCGGCAATCTGAGGCGGTGGTGCTAAAGATATTTTTTCCCAACAAGCACGCATGCGCTG
>JBAXNJ010000229.1:0-3485 GCA_037133815.1 Betaproteobacteria bacterium | reverse complement strand
GCACCACCCACCCATATTTGTATCTCAGGTGGCAACAATCGCCGAAAATGTAATATGGTTGGTAAGATATCTTTCGAAGGATGCGCAAAACTAAAAGACAACGCAACCACATCCGCCTTACATGAAATAGCAGCCAACTTTAGATTATTAAGTGGAATACCGGATCCAATATTGATTGCGATCGCCCCTTCCTCAGCCAAAACAGCCTCCGCCATCAAAAGACCCAGTAGATGATGCTCTCCTGGGGGAAGAGCCAACAAAATAACTGGTAAACCATCTCTTGGTCGCAAACGGAGAATCTCTGCATGCAAATAGCGTTCAATATGAGCCGAGCAAAGGTGCTCATGGTGAATATCGATTTCATCCCGACGCCAAGCATCACCAATACCGATCATGAGTGGAGTGATTGTATTTTGGACAAAATCAAGCATTGTTTGCTTGCCACGCTTTTTAATTAAAAGAGATGAAAATCCTTTTAAGTCGTTTAGCCTGATGTACTCAATAAGTGTAATTATTGATTCATCTGGTGCATAAACAACAGCGTTCAAGCCTAGTTCAAGCTTAAGCTTTTCAAGCTCTAAGACAGTCTTACCTACAACTTGAGCAGGTCGAAAACCTGCTTCAAGCAATCTTTTTATTAAGTGAAGCTGCTCGACTGTATTTACTGAGTATGCAATCTTGCCTTCGCCGTTTAATTCCTTTGGAGGAAAGCCGAACCGCTGACGCCACTTTCTTAATTGTTCTTTTCCGAATCCCGTTTCACGCTCGATTTCGGAAGGTAAAAAAAATGTGTTGCTGATCATGTTTTGTTACGGTAACACAGTTAAATAAAAAATTGTCTAAGGTATCTCGTTCCAACAAAAGAAGCTGATTCTTTCTTTGCAAAGATGTCTAAAGCTATTACAACTTAGCATCGCCACGTTAACGAATTGACTAAACAATCTATCTCCCACCCTTGCCCACCAACGCATAAGGTACCCAGAAAGCTGGGTGTCCAAATGCTGGGCTTTTCATCACAGCCAACATCGATTGGCGTAGGGCTTCAGAGCGGCGCATCGCCGTGTCTTTTTTGTAGCTAGCAAAAGCATTGGTAGTCAGTTGCATCGCGCTCTCTGATTCCACCGACCAATGTGTCACCAACAAACTTCTGCTTCCAGCAAAGAAGAAGCCCCTGATGTATTGCGCAATGTCCGTGCGCGCCGCACTCACGCTGTCGTAGGCTCGAAGATAGACACGTTCGTATTTGATCGAGCGCCAAACCCGTTCGACGAAGACGTTATCGCGCCAGGCGCCTCGTCCGTCCATGGACAGTTGCACGCCATGGCCAATCACCGCGTCGACGAACTCCTGAGCAGTGAACTGGCTGCCTTGGTCGGTGTTAACTATGTCCGGAGTGCCGAAACGGGCATACGCCTCTTGCAGCGCCTCGACTGCGTGCACGGCCTCCAGCGTGATCGCCACTCGGTGCGCCAGAATCCGCCGACTGCACACGTCCACCACCGCTGTCAGGTACACAAAGCCACGCGCCATGCGAATGTAGGTCGTATCCAACGCCCACACGTGGTTGCTACGCTTGATCGCCAGCTTGCGAAGTAGGTAAGGAAACACCTTGTGCTGCGGGTTTCGACAACTAGTGCCAGGCTGCGGCGCCAACGCCGATATTCCCATCTTTCGCATCAGCGTGCGGATACTCAGCCTGCCCGCATCATGGCCCTGCCTGCGCAATGCGCTACGCAGTTGACGCGAGCCCATGAACGGGAAGTCCAAGCGCAACCTGTCTATCGCATCCATCAACACCAGATCCCTCTGGCTGGTCGGTTTGGGCAAGTAATACACAGCCCCTCGACTGATATTGAGCAACTCGGCCTGACGCTTCACACTCAGTGGGTGGCTACGGTCAATCATTTGCCTGCGCTCAGCAACCCCGCCTTGGTGAGCGCGCGTTCTAAAAAATCTATCTCCAGCGCCTGCTGCCCTATCTTTGTGTGTAGAGTCACCAGATCGACCGGCTCCTGTGCTTTGGATGAGACGCCAAAAACGCCGGCCGCGCTGCTCAGCAATTGCTTCTTCCACTCTGTGATTTGCGTAGGATGAAGCTCAAACTGCTGGCACAACTCCGCCAACGTCTTGTCTTCACGCAACGCGGCCAAAGCCACCTTGGCCTTGAACTCGGGATTAAACACGCGGCGGGTTCGCCGCCCAGATGATTTGCTCATGATGGCCTCCTGCCCCGGCACCTTTGCCGTGGCTAAAAGCCCCGATAATGCACTTATCCAACATGTTCAGTTTTGCCGAGCCACTTCTCTAAAGTCGTGAAAATATTAACTTCTTAATTTTTTAAAGGAATTTAGTTATGACAAAACTAGAAGAATTACTAGAGCAACAAATAGAAATTGCTGCAGCGATTGACGCAGAAGTTAAGAAAAATCAAGAAGCCGCAGCTAAAGGTGATTCAGAAGCGCAATTTCAACTTGCCGTTATAAATCACAAAGGTCAAGGTGTTAAACAAAACTTTGGCGAAGCAATTAAGTGTTTCAAGCTAGCTGCGGCAAAGGGACATACTGCTGCCGAATTCTTTTTAGGAGATATGTTGGCAAAAGGTCAAGGTATTGCACAAAACTATGCGGAAGCATTGCGCTACTTTCAATTAGCTGCCGCAAAAGACTACGGCCAAGCTCAATACATGCTGGGTGTGATGTTTGATGGCGGCAAAGGAGTGAAGGAAGACTTCAAAGTGGCAATGGATTGGTACAAATTAGCAGCAAAAAAGAACAATGCAGATGCTATGTACGGGCTCGGCAGTATGTATGAAAACCACCATGGAGTTGAGCAAGATGATATGGAAGCGGTCCTTTGGTATAAGTTAGCCGCTCAACACGAACATATGGAGGCTTATTACAGGTTGGGGGTCATTTATAGCAAAGGAAAGAGCATCAAAAAAGACCTATCTGAAGCAATGCGTTGGTTTAGTTTGGGATCCGAAAAAGGACATGTCAGGGCTCAAATTAGCATTGGATTAATGTATCAAGCAGGTGATGGAGTTGAACAAAGTCATAGTGAGGCTATGAACTATTACAAAATGGCAGCGTCTCTGGGTAATGCTGAGGGTCAGTACAAAGTTGGATTTATGTATCAAAATGGACTAGGTTTGGATAGGGATTACGCACAAGCCTTGCACTGGTTCCTATTGGCTGCAGAGCATGACAATGCACATGCACAGTCTGCACTTGGATTTATGTATGAGCATGGGCAAGGCGTTAATGAGGATGAACCGAAAGCCCTCATGTACTTCAAAAAAGCGGTCAAAAATGGAGATGAGACCGCAATTAGAAACTGTGAAATGCTTGAAGCAAGGCTTGAAAAGAAATAGCGATGCACTACAAAAAATCATTTGCCATTTAAGCGCTTTTACCATCCTCCAACCATTAACTGTCGGTTCAAACCGACACTTGGCGAACAGGGCTTATCAACAATTAGCCTCATTT
>JBAXNJ010000228.1:0-3490 GCA_037133815.1 Betaproteobacteria bacterium | reverse complement strand
AAAGCAGCTTATTCCGGCGGCGTCCGCGTTACTGCCCAGCTCCTGCGGTTTATCCGGATCGGCCGTTGGCGCCTGCAACGCGGACGCCGCCGGAATAAGCTGCTTTTGCGTGATGCTTGCCACCGGCGGCGCATCCGGTTGCTGGTGAATCACCACATACCACCAGACAGAGGCTAAAGTGATCAAGACGGTGATCACGGGCACCAAACTCATCATTAAGGTTTTTACTAGAAGCCACCACGATACGCGCAACTGAGTCACTTGGATTTGCAATGCACGCTGAGGGCGCAGCACTGCTATGACCAATGCGGGCAAAATGCGCGGAGAGTATTGTTGTCCAAGTGCTTGCAACCAAGGGGAAACAGGGGTTCTGAGTTTTTCTTCAGGTAATTTGGGTGCGATTTTGGGATCAATCAAAACCCAGCCAATTACGTAGATCAAATACAAAAATGCCAAGAAAAACCCCGGGAACATGGCCGCCGCATAGAGTTTGACGACTGATTGGCCAGCAACAGCGGCGTAGACAATGATCATCACCGAGGGCGGGATCAAAATGCCCAAAGTACCGCCGGCAGTGATCACGCCAGCAGCCAAACGCGTGTCGTAACCTGCGTTGAGCATGGGGCGCATAGCAATCACGCCCATCAACACCACCACTGCACCGACTAAGCCACTGGCGATACCCCAAAATGTGCAAATAACCAAAGTGGCTACGGCCAAAGAACCGGGCAAACGACGAAACGCCAATTGCACGCTGTGGAACATTTTGTCGACCAAGGCCCCTCGTTCCATCACATAGCCCATGAGGACAAAGAGCGGTATAGAAAGCAGAACATCGTTAGTCATCGCACCAAAAGTGCGTTGCACCATTAGGTTAAAAACTTTGTTGTCGAGCCAAGGTTGGCTGGGGTCGTAGAAGGCAGTAAAGCCAAAGACCATACCCAAGCCCATAAGGGTGAAGGCGGTAGGAAAACCCATCATGATGACCACCACGATGAGGGCCAACATGGTTAGGCCGAGTGCTGGCTCGCTCATGCGTGATCTCCTTTGGAGGCGAGGTGACCACGTTGGTGGGCTTCTTCGTCAATGCTTTTGGCGCGCTCGATCGCGTCGCGCTTAGCGTCTTCGTCAACATAAATACTGGCAGAAAGCTGTTGCTCCACCACATCGATTTCATTCGCGTCTTTAAGACGCTCTGGCCATACCCCGGTTTTAAGGCAGACCACGCTGCGCATGATTTCAGCAACGCCTTGCAGCAACACCACAAAGCCTGCGATTGGGATGACGGACTTGAAGGGGTACAAAGGTAAAGGGTCTGCATTAAATGTGTGTTCTCGGATATACCAAGAATCGCTGGCATAACTCCAACCAGCCCATGTGAGGGCCAAAATACCTGGAATAAAAAACAAGATGTAGAGCACTAAATCTAGTGAAGCTTGTGTGCGAGGCGAGGCGCTTCCGTAAAAAAAGTCACCACGGACATGGCCGTTTTGACTCAAGGTGTAGGCCCCGCACATCATGAAAAGTGAGCCATACATCATGTTGCTCGCATCAAAAACCCAGGCGGATGGGTAATTCAACACGTATCGTTTAAAGACTTCAATCACGACCAGTAGCATCAAGCCAATGATTAGCCAAGAAAAAGCTTTACCCACCCAGGTGCTGATATGGTCAGCTGTATTTATTAGTTTTTGAGTATCCATAGAGGCCTATAAAAAGAAAAACCCACTCGGGGGAGCCCCCCGAATGGGTTTGTAGTTTAAATGAGAGTTTAGGCCTTCTTGGCTGGTTGGCTGAAGTAGCGGTTGTAAGCCATCTTGAAGTCAACCATGTAGTCGTTTTGCCACTGGCAGGCGCGTCCGGCAAAAGCGCGTTGTGAATCCATCACTTTTATGAAGTAAGGATTTTCTGCAGACTTCTTCTTGACCACTATGTCCCAAGCCTCTAACTGCGCCTTCAAAATGGAGTCGGGCGTTTTGTAAAATTTAATGCCTTGTTTTTTCAGATCGATGTAGTCTTTGGAATTGCGATCGATGAATTTCCAACTCATCTCTGCCGAGGATGCTTGCACAGCATATTCAATGATGGACTTCAGCTCTGCTGGCAGTGGATCAAACTTGGCTTTGTTGAAGGTAATTTCAAGTTGCTCGCCACTTTGATGGAAACTTTGCAACATGCAATTTTTCACAACGTCTGGGAATCCGTAGATGCGATCAGATGTTGCGTTGTTGAATTCGGCTGCATCAATCAGGCCGCGATCTAATGCAGGAACGATTTCTGGTCCGGGAAGCGGATTCACAGAGACACCTAGCTCAGTAAAGATGTCAACTGCCAATCCCACGGTGCGGTACTTTAAGCCCTTCAAGTCTGCAACCTTGGCAATCGGCTTTTTAAACCAACCCAATGGCTGGGTAGGCATGGGCCCGTACAAGTAAGAAACAACATCAATATTGAGGGATTTGTAAATTTCCTCTAACAACTGCTTACCGCCACCGAATTGGTGCCATGCAAGAACCATATTAGGGTCCATGCCAAATGCTGGACCTGAACCCCAAAGGGCGAGGGCTGAACTTTTGCCATAGTGGTATGCCAAGACGCCATGGGCACCGTCAAGAGTTCCCTTGTTTACTGCGTCAAGTACTTGGAAAGCAGGAACTACTGAGCCGGCTGGTAAGACCTCAATTTTGAGACGACCGCTAGCCATGTTGTTGACTTTGCTAGCAAAGTCATTAGCCAATTCGTGGAAGATGTCTTTAGCAGCCCAAGTACTTTGAAAGCGCAAGGACACGGTTTGCGCCCGCGAAATCATCGGGGCCGACATGGCGCCAGCAGCGACTGCGGCACCTTTGAGCATATTGCGACGGCCTGAGCCTTTTGGGATATCTGTCATCATCTAATCTCCTGAGAATTTATCAAAGACACCTAAACATTACAAGAACCACTATTTTCATACCATGGTCGACTGCTTAATGCGGGGGTTTCCCCCAGTCACGAACCATAAACAATTTTGGTTTGTCTCCTGCGTGACCGCTTGGCACTCCTATACTGCCCAGCAAGTAAAGAATTTCATAACAACGCAACCCACACGATGAGTTTTTTAGCCCTTGACGTAGGCAACACCCGATTGAAGTGGGCGTTATTCGATAGCCCAAAGCCCCAGGCCACTCTGATAGAACACGGCGCAGTTTTCTTAGAAAACATTGACCGACTGGCCGACAACGAGTGGCGTGCATTGGCCGCACCGACCCAGATGCTTGGGTGCATCGTGGCGGGCGAGGCGATTCGCCGACGGGTTGAGGAGCAAATGGAGTTGTGGGATTTCACGCCGCACTGGGCCGTGTCTTCCGCTGCCGAGGCAGGTGTGACCAATGGCTACGACTATCCCACCCGCCTAGGCGCAGACCGTTGGGTCGCCATGATTGGGGCTTATGCACGGATGCGCCAGCAGGTGGAAGACAAGCCAGCACGCCCTTTGGTAGTGGTCATGGTT
>JBAXNJ010000227.1:0-3515 GCA_037133815.1 Betaproteobacteria bacterium | reverse complement strand
GGGTAATGACGTCGAAACGCATGGTGTTTAAACGTCGAAATCAGGCTGCCAATCGGCCTTGATGCGCTTGGCTTCAAGCTCAACCGAATCGATATATGCGCTGACAAAAGGAATCATGCGCTCTTTGCTTTTGCCTTCTTCTAAGTAAGCAAGTACCAACACAGTTTGCGGACCAGTATGGAGAAGTTCTCTCACCTGACCCAAAGCAAGCCCTTCACGGTTCACCACGTCGAGCCCGACGAGGTCTACCCAGTAGTACTCGTCCGTTTCGGGGGTGGGAAAACTAGCCCGGGAAATAAAGATGCGTGCGCCTTTGAGCAACTCGGCATCGTTGCGGTCTTCAATGTCATGCGCATGGGCGACGACGGAGTCGGAGTGGTCTTTGGCTTCTTTGATTTTGAGCAGGGCGGTACCCGTGAAGGTTTTGGCACCTTTTTCGGAGGGTTGTAAAAACCAACGCTTAGAAGAAAAAAGCGCTTCCGGAGAAGCGCTGTAGGGCAAAACTTTGAACCAACCCTTGATACCCCATGCATCTGCAATGCGCCCAACTTCGATGGCATCCGCAGGAAGTTCTTCGGCCTCGAGGGCGAGCGTCATGGCAGCGCCTTGTCGCTATTTAAGCGGCTACCTTGGCGGCCGCTTGTTTGACCAATCGGATCACGGTGGGCGAGCACTGCGCGCCAACGCCAGTCCAATGGGTCAGACGGTCTTGCGCAACGCGCAAGCTCTCTGCAGCACCTTTGGCCAATGGGTTGTAAAAACCGATACGCTCGATAAAACGACCGTCGCGACGGTCGCGCTTATCAGCCACAACAATATTAAAGAACGGACGGGATTTTGAACCGCCGCGTGAAAGTCGAATGACGACCATAGTGAATCCTTCGGGTGGGTGGGGTGTTCCAGCGTTTGAGACACGCGCTAGGCCACCCGGCCAGCGACACGCTGAAAAGCCTTCCATTATAGCCAGAGATACACTGCTTGTCATGAAAAACAAAACCTTAGCAGCTTGGCTAGCCTTTCTAGGTGGGCCTTTGGGGTTGCACCGCTTTTATTTATTTGGCATTTGGGACACCTTGGGCTGGATGCTGCCTGTTCCAACGGCTTTGGGCATTTATGGCGTGCAACGGGTGCAAGACTTTGGACTGGACGACGTGGCTAGCTGGCTACTCATCCCACTCGCAGGTTTTTGCTTTGCGGGCTGCGCTTTGAATGCGATTGTTTACGCCCTCATGCCCAAAGAGGCTTGGAACGCCAAGTTCAACCCTGGGGCGCCAGAGGATTCAGTTGCTGGTCAAACGGGTTGGCTAACGATTGGAGCCATTGTGTTGTCTCTTCTTATTGGCACCACGGTTTTGATGTCAAGCATCGTCTTTAGTATTCAGCGGTATTTCGAATACCAAATTGAAGAAGCGCAAAAGATTTCGCAGTAAACAGCTATTCACTTGCTGATACGTCTAATCGGCTGATTTGCAACGCTCGACAAAAGCGCTGGTGAGACTTTATCTGGGCTGATTTCTGCTAACGGCACCAGAACAAAAGCGCGCTCTTGCCAACGAGGATGTGGAAGTGTTAGTCGAGGCGAATCTAGCGCGACATTGCCATAAAAAATAATGTCCAAATCCAAGGTGCGAGGCGCATTTAGGAAAGGCCTTTCGCGCCCAGAGATGGTCTCTAAATTTTGTAAGGCGTCAAGCAGCTCCAAAGGCGGCAATTCTGTGTCATACATCGCAACGGCATTCACAAACTCAGGCCCCGTCGATTCGTGGGGTGCACTGGCATACAAAGAAGAAGCTTTTACTAATTGCGTAGAAGCTAGCGCGCCAACATCTTGGAGGGCTTGAAGCACCGTAGCCTGGGCTTCCCCCAAGTTAGCGCCAAAAGCTACGCAAACCTGAACCAAAATTTACTCCGCAGGGGTCTCGCGCTCTGCCCCGCCAACAGGCTTGCGCCGTCTGCGGCGTTTCTTGGGCGCGTCGTCTTGGGGCGCCGCGGTGCGAGCTTGTTGTAACAAGTCTTCGCGTGTGGCGTCATCGGCCAAGCTAAATTCTTGCCACCAATCGGCGAGCAGTTCGTCTACCTCGCCCACATCTGCGCGTAAACGCATGAAGTCAAAGGCTGCGCGGAAACGCACGTGATCGACCAAGGTCCAAGGGCCACTACCCACGCGTTTTTCAAAACGCGGCTGCATCAACCAAATGTCACGCATATCCGCACCGAGCTTGCCTCTGCCTGAGACGTCGCCAATGCGGGAATCAAAGACTTCGTCAATCGCGTCTTGCAAAGCAGGGAACGGCGGTTGCTTGATACGGCGTTCGTTCCAACCCTCACGAACATCGGACCATAAAACGCAAGCGAGTAAAAAGCTAGGTGCAACAGGTTTATCTTCCCCAACGCGGCGGTCAGTGTCTTGCAAAGCAGTTTTGACAAACTCTTCGTCGGAGCGTGCTACAACAACATCTAGTAAGGGATAAATACCTTTTTGCAAACCGAGCACTTTCAATTGCGCAACGCTGGCTAGCGCATGGCCGGTCTGTAAAAGCTTGAGCATCTCGTCGAACAAACGGCTTTGCGGCACTTCAGCCAAGAGCTTGAGCATGCGTTTTAAAGGAGCAGCCGTTTTAGCCTCCAGAGAAAACCCAAGGTCGCTTAGCTTGGCGACAAAACGCACAGCGCGAATGATGCGCACAGGGTCTTCGCGATAGCGGGCGACAGGATCACCAATCATTCGCAAGACTTTTTTCTTGGCGTCGGCGATGCCGCCGTGGTAGTCGATCACTTCACCCGTTTCGGGGTCGTAGTACATGGCGTTGATGGTGAAGTCGCGACGCGCAGCGTCTTCGTCTTGCGGACCCCAGACGTTGTCGCGCAAAACGCGGCCACTGGCGTCAACTGCGTGCTTCATGCCGGCGAGTTCTTGCTTGCTGCTGCGCTCGTTGCCAGTGACTTGTGTCGCATCGGCGTTGTCGAGATGGGCTCGGAATGTCGAGACTTCAATCACCTCATGTTCGCGGCCACGTCCATAGACCACATGGACAATACGAAAGCGCCGTCCAATAATGAAAGCTCGGCGAAAAGCAGATTTGACTTGCTCAGGCGTGGCGTTGGTCGCGACGTCGAAGTCTTTCGGTTTGAGACCTAGCAACAGGTCACGCACTGCACCGCCGACGATATAGGCTTTGAAGCCTCGGTCTTGCAAGGTGCGCACAACACTAAGTGCACGCTCGTCCACCCAATCGACATTGATACCGTGCACTTTGGCGGGCACCACTTGGCGCTTGCCCAGCGAGGGCCTTTGGCTGGCAGGTGCTTTGCCCATCAGCTTATTGATAAATTGTTTGATCATGCAGTCGGAAAAAGTTCCAGAATCGGCCAACCTTTTTCAAGGGCGAAGGCTTTGAGTTTGGCGTCTGGGTTGGTAGCGACGGGATGGTTGACGCGTTGTAACAAAGGTATGTCGTTACTGGAATCACTGTAAAACGTGGTCTCCACCTTGTCCCAGTCCAAACCCCGTTGGT
>JBAXNJ010000226.1:0-3539 GCA_037133815.1 Betaproteobacteria bacterium | reverse complement strand
CAACGCTGATGTATGCACCTATTCAAATCAATTCCTTGGGTAGATTTAAATCTCAAAAAGATTTATGTGACCACACCACGACGCGTTCTATTACTTTTTCGTCTATAGCTAAGAGTGAGCGATATCACTGTCGATAGCAATCTGCGTACACACCGCTCTACACAAAGTGACGACGCGTTCATTGATGATGCGGTAATAAATTTGCACCCCTTCACGTCGACGGCCCAAAATTTTGGCTTTGAAGAGAGTATTCAAATGTTGCGACATATTGGGCTGGGTGGTATCGATCTCCTCCAACAACTGCCCCACATTTTTTTCTTCTTCGCACAAGCAATTGATGATCTTTAATCGCATAGGTGCCGACATCACACGGAATGTTTCAGCCGCTAATTCAAACATCGCGTCCATCGAATCAGATGTTTTATTAGGACTGACTTTTTTCTTAATGGCCTTGGTACCCAACTTGGTGGGTTTTGTTTTTAGAATTTTCTTTGTGCTCATATTGATTGGCAATGTAACTCAATCTATCAATCTGCGAATGCTCTCGCGTAAATCCACAGCCCATGCGCGACGACTGCGCCCTTGCGCTATTTCGTTCTTGCCGTAATGCACCACGGCCAACAAAGGCGGCGCACATAAGGTGCGCCAAACAGAACCCAATAAGGTGTCTTCAGCGCGATAACAAGGCGCAAAACTTATCACACCGCTGTGCGCTTCTAAAAATTGCAAGCCGATAGGCTGAATAGGCGCCTGCGCCACGATAGCCGCTTGTAACAAATTTCCATGGAACGGAAGCAAGGTTTTACCGTCACCAGTTCCACCTTCTGGAAACACCGCAAGCACTTGACCTCTCACTAGTGCGTCTGCCATCTGGTGCACCACACGCATCGCATCGCGATTAGATGTGCGCTCAATAAACAAAGATCCACCGCCCTCGGTCAACACACCTAACAAAGGCCAAGCACGTATTTCAGCTTTTGCTACAAAGCGGCAATAGCAAGCAGCATGCATCACCAAAATATCTAACCAAGAAATATGGTTAGCGGCCATCAGCACAGGCCCCTTGCTGGGTTCGCCTTGCACGCGCACTGTGATACCCAAGATAGACAACATGCCTTGCGCCCATTCCTCTACCGCTCGGGCATGCTCTTCGGGCCCAAACTTGTGAAACACCGTACGAATACGCCAATAGGTATACAAAACCCATGACAACATACGTACAAGTTTGGCCAAGGCACGTAAGGTCTGCATGTCAGAAACGTTTAAGCTGCGAAAGCCAAATGCCCATTCACCCAAGTGGCTTTGACGCGTCCGGGCAAAGCCATACCACTGCGCGCAAAACCGAATGGCGTGTGTTTGCCTTGGCTGTGCAAACCATCTGAGGTCACTTGCCACTGGTCTTGCGGATCAAACACCACCACATCTGCAACGCCACCCACTTGCAAGTGGCCGATGCCTTGCCCGCAGCCAACGATGCGAGCAGGCTGCGCTGTCACCACATCTAAAGCACGCAGCAATGGCACGCCTGTTTCATGCGCCCATTTCAGCGAAAGACTGAGCAATAACTCCAAGCCGGTAGCACCAGGCTCGGCTTCGGCAAAAGGCAATGCTTTGGCGTCCACATCCACAGGCGAATGGTCAGACACCAACACATCTAAGGTGCCGTCTTTCAATCCATCACGCAGTGCATCGCGGTCGCGCGCTTGTCGCAACACGGGCGTCAATCTTGCGCAACTGTCGAAGTACCCGATATCGAGTTCGCTCAAATGCAAGGAGTTGATGCTGACGTCGGCCGTGACTTTCAAACCTTCTTGTTTGGCCGCACGAATTAAGGCAACGCCCTCTGCACTAGAAATGCGACATACATGCACGCGTGCTTGGGTTGAACGCATCAAGGCAAAGATGGTGTGCAGCGCAATCGTCTCGGCCGCTACAGGCACGCCGCTCAAACCCAAACGCGTCGCCAATGCACCACTGGCAGCGACACCTTTGCCCAAATGCAAATCTTGTGGGCGCAGCCACACGGTGTAGTTATAGGTCGATGCATATTGGAGGGCGCGTTGCAACACTTGGGTATCGGCAATAGGCACTTCAGCTTGGCTAAAACCAATGCAGCCTGCTTCGGTTAACTCAGCCATCTCGGTTAACACCGCGCCTTTTAAACCGAGTGTCAATGCACCCAATGGAAATACGCGCGAACGGTGGAGTTTTTCTGCGCGGAAGGTGAGCATCTCCACCAAACCGGGTTCGTCTAGTACGGGGTCGGTATCAGGTGGGCACACCAAACTGGTCACACCACCTGCCACCGCCGCTTTGAGTTCAGACTCCAACATACCTTCGTGCTCGTGACCGGGTTCACGCAAACGCGCTTGCAAGTCCACCAAGCCTGGAGCCACTATGTAGTCTTTGGCATCGAATGTTTTATCTGCTTGAAAGCCAGGGGGTAGGGATTCACTTTTTTTGACAATAGCTAGTATTTTTCCAGCAGCTATCGCAATATCAGCAACTTCGTCCAAGCCAGAAGCGGGGTCCATGACGCGCCCGTTTTGAATCAATGTCTTCATGCGTCATTTCCCGCGACGATCGACATAACTGCCATACGCACTGCAATACCAAACGTGACTTGCGACAAGATCACACTTTGCGGACCGTCCACTACAGCCGAGTCAATCTCGACACCTCGGTTGATCGGGCCGGGGTGCATCACGATGGCATCGGGTTTGGCGAGTTGCAATTTATGCGGTGTCAAACCAAAGGCTTTAAAATACTCTTGGCTCGAGGGCAACAGAGCACCACTCATACGTTCGTTTTGTAGACGCAACATGATGATCACATCGCAGCCTTTGATGCCTTCTTCCAACGTGTTGAAGACACGCACACCCATTTGCGATAGGTCGTTGGGCACCAAAGTTTTAGGGCCTACCACCCGCACCTCGGCACAACCCAAAGTGGTCAGCGCGTGGATGTCAGAACGCGCTACACGCGAGTGCAACACGTCACCCACAATCGCAACCGTCAAATTGCTGAAGTCTTTTTTGTAGTGGCGTATGGTGTACATGTCCAGCAAACCCTGCGTCGGGTGTGCGTGGCGACCATCACCGGCGTTGATCACATGCACATGCGGTGCGACATGCTCAGCGATGAGATGCGGCGCACCCGACTCGCTGTGGCGCACTACAAAAATATCTGCCGCCATCGCACTTAAGTTGGCGATGGTGTCGAGCAAAGACTCGCCCTTACTGGCAGAAGAGCGCGCAATATCAAGGTTAAAAACGTCGGCTGACAAGCGCGTGGCGGCAATCTCAAACGTGGTGCGGGTTCGCGTGCTGTTCTCAAAGAACAGATTGAACACGCTCTTGCCGCGAAGCAAGGGAACTTTTTTCACTTCGCGGTCATTGACCGATACGAAATTCGCTGCGTGGTCCAAGATATGGGTGAGGATGTCGCGCGATAGTCCTTCGGTGGAGAGCAGATGGATGAGTTCGCCGTTTTTGTTGAGTTGCGGATTGCGCTTGTAGAGCATGTCAGCCTTCCACCGA
>JBAXNJ010000225.1:0-3544 GCA_037133815.1 Betaproteobacteria bacterium | reverse complement strand
GGCGATGCGCTGCAATTGGTCATCATTGACAAGTTGCCCTTCCCACCACCCAACGACCCGATTGTTGAAGCCCGCGGTAAACGTTTAGAGGCGCAGGGAAGAAGCCCATTCAATGATTTCTTTGTGCCCGAGGCGGTAATTGCATTGAAGCAGGGTGCAGGTCGTTTGATAAGACGCGAAACTGACCGTGGCGTGTTGGTGGTTTGCGATAACCGACTTGCCACAACGGGCTATGGCAAGCGACTTTTAGCAGCAATGCCAAATATGCGCCAACTCCATACACAAGAAGAACTACACGAAGCGCTTAAAGCCCTAAGTTAGTTCTATATAAAACTACCAGGGCTTCCACCAAGGTTTTTTGGCCTTGTGGCGCTCTGGGTAGAGCAACTTGCTATCTGGATAAGTGCTATCCAACACACGGCGTGTATCGTCGCGCAGTTGTTCCAGTCCTAATTTGTCATAGCACTGGAACATCAAAAACAATGCTTCCTCTACAGCAGGCACATCGCGATATTCTTGAACCGCTGCTTGCGCACGGTTCAAAGCAGCAACATAGGCACCGCGCTTGAAGTAATACCTAGCCACATACACATCAGAGCGAGCCAAGGAATTTTTGATAAACGCCATACGCATTTTGGCGTCTGGTGTGTATTTGGAATTAGGAAAACGCAGTGTTAGTTCTCGGAATGCTTCAAAAGATTCTTTCGCTTGCTTAGGGTCGCGCTCAGCCACATCTTCATCGGTAATGGACGAAAACAAACCCAAGTCTTCGTTGAAATTCACGAGGCCTTTGAGATACAAGGCGTAATCCATCGCTGGGCTAGCAGGGTGCAATTTGATGAAGCGGTCGAGCGTGGCAACGGCTTGCACGGGTTCTTTGGTTTTGTATTGGGCCCAAGCTTTGTCTAGCTGCGCTTGTTGTGCAATAGCGGTGCCAGCTGCGCGTCCTTCCAGTTTTTCGTAGTAGCCAATCGCTTTGTCATAAGCTCCAGCAGCAAGTTCGTCTTTGGCTTCTTGGTAGAGCTTATCAACCGACCAAGATTTGGTGAGATCGTTCTCAATGGCGCATGCACCTAAAAGAATCGCGCCCACCACGCCAATGCATCGCGCCAGAGCCGATAATTTGTAACTAATCACCACAGGCCATCCTCTTGAAGCAAATTCATCCCATTCTATCGGCTCAACTGCTGCCCACCTCGCTTGCGCAGTCAGATGCATTGCCAGACGAATTACCTTACGAGATCGTTGATTTAGCAGAAGGCCCCGAATTAGAGCAACGTGATTTGGTGATTCCAACTGCCATACATGGCGAACGTTTAGACCGTGCATTGGCGCAATTACTGCCTGAGTTTTCGCGCAGCTACTCGCAACAACTTTTGGCAGAAGGTTGTGTGAACTGTGTATTGCCTGAGGCAAGGTTGATCAACAAACCGTCCATCAAGGTGCGTGCTGGCGAGCATTACCAAGTTGTATTGCGTCCTACGCCGCAAAGCCAAGCATTCAAACCAGAAGATATTGCTTTAGAGGTGGTCTATGAAGATGTTGAGTTGCGTGTGCTGAACAAACCAGCAGGTTTGGTCGTGCATCCTGCCCCTGGTAACTGGAGTGGCACCTTGCTCAATGGTCTGCTGGCACTTGATCCGCAAGCGGTCATGTTGCCCCGCGCCGGCATCGTGCACCGTTTGGACAAAGACACCAGCGGCTTGATGGTGGTGGCACGTACGCGAAAAACCATGGACGCTTTGGTCGCCATGATTGCTGAGCGAGAAGTGCACCGCGAGTATCTGGCAGTGGCCTACCGCAAATGGAATTCGTCCAATCCATTGCGCGAAATTGAAGCCGCCATTGGGCGTGACTACCGCAACCGCCTGCGCATGGCGGTTGTCGATCTTGAGCGCTTACCCGGTAAACCAGCCCACACCAGTTTTGAATGCCTGAGTTCGCAAGAAGAGGCCTGCTTGATGCGTTGCGTCTTACACACGGGGCGGACCCACCAAATTCGTGTGCATATGGCGCATATCGGCCACCCTTTGTTGGGTGACGCAATGTATGCGGGTCCTATGCAGCTTGGCATCAGCAGGCAGGCGCTGCATGCCTATCGCTTGCGGTTCATCCATCCCATCACTGGCGAGTCCTTGGCGTTTGAGGCGCCTGTGCCTCCAGATATGCACGAATTGCTGGAGCTTTTGGGCTTGCAATCTGGTCTTACTAAGACTTGAACCAAGCTGTTTAAAGGCTTCAGAAGAGCCTTTCATCAGCCTTAGTGCAGCGTTAGGCCTCGGGTAGAATGACCGCTCGCGCTTGTGAAAGCGCTGAGTCCTTTGGCTCTGTCTAGATTAACCCCGGAAACTTCACGATGAACACCGCGGATGCCAAGCGTGTCCTTGAGACCGCATTGATTTGCTCTCACCAACCTATTCAGCCACGCGAACTACGCGTGTTGTTCGATGACGCCTTGGGTGCCGACACCATCAAAACCTTGCTCGAAGAGCTGCAGTTCGAATGGACGCAACGTGGTGTCGAATTGGTCCAAGTCGCTACGGGTTGGCGCTTTCAAAGCCGCCCTGAAATGCGTGAATTTCTCGACCGCCTCAACCCCGAAAAGCCCCCCAAATACACCCGTGCGGCGATGGAAACCTTGGCCATCATTGCCTACCGCCAGCCTGTTACGCGTGGCGACTTAGAAGACATCCGCGGCGTGACTATCAATTCTCTCGTTTTGAAGCAACTCGAAGACCGTGGTTGGGTAGAAGTCATAGGCCACCGCGAGACTGTCGGTCGCCCCGCTTTATTTGCCACTACTCGCCAGTTTTTAGATGACCTTGGGTTGGCATCTTTAGACCAATTGCCTGTCTACGACACGGAGCAGGCGCAAGCCAATGCTTTTGCGAAATTAAGTGCAGAAGAAGACAGTGCACAACTTTCTATCGAAGACGCTTCAGAAGAAGCCACGACGTCAGAAAATGACAACCAACCCAATGACGCCTGATCCCAAAGACATTCCTTTGGTCCCAGCAGACGAAGAAGAAGCCCCCCGTATTGAGTTCTCCGACGTAGTGTCTGGCCAGTTCGATGCAGAACTCGAGATTGAAGACGTAGCACCTCCCAAGCGCGTACTTTTGCCCCAAGCGGAATCGCCCAAGTTACACAAGGTCCTGGCCCAATCAGGTCTGGGTTCGCGCATCGAGATGGAGCGCCTGATCGCGAATGGCCAAGTGTCTGTAAACCAAGAGCCTGCGCATGTGGGACAACGGGTGCAGTTTGGCGACCAAATCAAAGTCAACGGCAAGTTGGTCAAGGTGCGAATTGCGCCGCCTGCGCCCCGTGTAATTGCTTATCACAAGCCCGCTGGCGAAGTGGTGACGCACGACGACCCACAAAACCGTCCCACCGTATTTCGTCGTTTGCCGCGCCTCTACCAAGGCAAGTGGCAATCGGTCGGGCGTCTCGACTTGAACACCGAAGGCCTGTTGCTGTTGACCAGTTCTGGCGAACTCGCCAACCAACTCATGCACCCCCGTTTTGGCTTGGAGCGTGAATACGC
>JBAXNJ010000224.1:0-3546 GCA_037133815.1 Betaproteobacteria bacterium | reverse complement strand
ATGCTCGCAGCAGCCGAGAATTCCATGGCGAAATCGCGGTCGCTCACGCCGTCCAAACTGTTTTGACAAACTTGAGGCTCACCATGTGCGTCCACCATGCCAATGGCTTTGGCCACACGCGCACGATCTAACGGATAGCCAGTGCCTGCTAAGGCTGCAGAGCCCAATGGCAAGCGGTTGGTGCGGCGGCGCGCGTCTACCATGCGCTCTGCATCGCGCGCAAACATTTCGACATAAGCCAGCAAGTGGTGCGCAAAGCTCACAGGCTGGGCGACTTGCAAGTGGGTAAAGCCTGGCATCACTGTTTCAGTATGTTGTTCGGCGACTGACAACAAAGCGCGTTGCAACTCAGACAGCAAACCGATGATCAAATCTATTTCACCGCGCAACCACAAGCGCACATCGGTAGCCACTTGGTCGTTGCGGCTACGGCCGGTATGCAAACGTTTACCAGCGTCCCCCGCCAACTGGGTCAAGCGGGCTTCGATATTGAGGTGGACGTCTTCGAGCGCCAACTTCCATTCGAAACTGCTGTTTTCAATTTCGGTCCAAATTTGCGCCATACCTTTTGTAATAGCGCTATGGTCTTCTTTAGAAATAATGCCTTGGTGGCACAACATCTCGGCGTGCGCCAAACTGGCGGTGATATCGGCTTGCCACAAACGTTTGTCAAAGAAGACGCTGGCCGTGTAGCGCTGAACCAGTTCGCTCATGGGTTCAGAAAACAGCGCCGACCACGCTTGGGATTTTTTGTCGAGTTGGTTTTGTGACATTCCCTGATTTTATGGGGTGTGACTGCTACCATTTGCACTTTCTTATTCACCCCCAGTCGCTAATTTGCTATGCGCGTGATCGTGACCCGACCCGAAACCGATGCGCAAGCATGGCTGGATGCTATACAAAAGGCTGGCCATGAGGCGTTATATCTGCCATTGATCGAGATCGGACCCGCGCCAGATGCGCAAGCGGTAGACCTCGCGTGGCAACAGTGGTCGAGGTGGCAAGCGGTAATGTTTGTCAGTGCCCAAGCGGTGCGTATGTTTTTTGCTCAGAACCCAAAGGGTGGGCCTCTAGATACCAAGGACTCTTCGAATGGGGTCTCTGATCACGCAGCTGGCCCCAGATATTGGGCAACCGGACCTGGAACC
This sequence comes from Betaproteobacteria bacterium, assembly GCA_037133815.1. Lineage (GTDB taxonomy): Bacteria > Pseudomonadota > Gammaproteobacteria > Burkholderiales > Burkholderiaceae_C > Limnohabitans. Next base: position 2,398 of record JBAXNJ010000224.1, on the reverse strand, counting down.
CGACAAGCACTGATCGACGCTGGGGTTGAGGGAGGTGACATTGACGCGCCGCATGCAGAGTCGGCGCAATTTGATTCGGAGGCTTTGTGGCATGTTGTACATCCATCGCTCAAAAAACAATCTCCTGTTTTAATAGTGCGTGGGAATGAAGACGCATTAAATCTGAGTGCTCCCGAAACCTCAAAAACAACGCTAATAAGCAATAGCCAAAACTCCAACCCCCTAGGCGTAGGTCGCGATTGGTTGGCGCAACAAATCATCGAAGCTGGTGCGGCTGTGGAATTCGTAGTCGCCTATTCGCGTCGTCCACCAAAATGGAGCGCCCAACAATTTGACATGGCCAAGCAAGCTGCCTCTGACGGCAGTGTTTGGTGCTTTAGTAGTTCGCAAGCTGTTTTGTATTTGCAAGCGCAGCTCCCCGACGTGTCATGGGATAAAGCGTGTTGCATAGCTACTCATACGCGCATAGCCCAAACTGCGAATGACGTGGGTTTTGTCAACGTTATGCAAACGCGACCTGTACTGTCAGATGTGTTGGCCTCATTAGAATCCTTTGCATGACGCCAGAACCTGCAGACAATTCAACTTCCACCACCAGCACAGAGGTGTCCATGGACGCCAAAACGTCTGTCTGGCAAGGCCAGTTTGCTAAGTGGGCCCTCGCTGTCGTAGCAGCATTGGCATTGATCGGTGCATTGGTGTCAGTCTGGACCGTATTCAAACTCAATGGCATCCAAGAAATCCTCGCCAAGCAAACCTCTGACGTTTCAACCCAAGCAGTTGAAGCGCGGGTGAGTGCCAAGCAAGCCGAAGAACTGGCGCGCGATACAGCAGCCCGCTTAGCAGTGACAGACGCTAAGTTGAGCGAAGTGGCACTGCAACGCGCACAACTCGAAGACTTGATGCAAAGCCTGTCGCGTTCGCGCGATGAAAATTTGGTGGTCGATATCGAATCGGCGATTCGTCTTGCCCAACAACAGTCGCAACTCACGGGCAGCGTGCAACCGCTGTTGGCGGCGTTGCAGTCGTCACAAATGCGTTTGACCAAAGTCGCGCAACCACGATTAGCGCCCTTGTTGCGCGCCATCGTGCGAGATATCGAGCAGATCAAAGCGACACCTGTGACGGACACTCCCACATTGCTCATCAAAATTGATGAGTTAGTACGTGCGGTAGATAACTTGGTATTGCTCAATGCAGTCGGCGCATCTGGTGTTAACAATGCGGCCATAAAGACCGCCACGGCTTCTGAAACTTTAAGTTGGGCCCGAGCCATCAGCATGAGTTGGTGGGAAAAAATGCTCAACGACTTGTGGCGCAATGCGCAAGGCTTGGTGCGCATCAGCCGGATTGACAGACCTGAAGCGAGTTTGTTGGCGCCTGAGCAAAGCTACTTTGTGCGCGAGAACCTCAAACTCCGTTTACTCAATGTGCGATTGGCCGTGTTGGCGCGACATTTTGAGTCGGCCCAAGCCGATATGAACCAAGTCACGCGCGATTTGAATAAATACTTTGATGTGGCCAGCGGCCAAGGCCCATTGACCTTGGCTTTGGCGCGCGAAGTCTTGGCGCAATCGAAGAACACCGAGATACCGCGCATCGATGCCACGTTGGCTGCGTTGACCACTGCATCGGCAGTAGACCCAGGAGCACCGCTGGGCGTCCAATTTGCGGCAGTCGACCAAGATCCGCTCGTGCTTAAGGTTGACGTTGCCGCCCAAGAAGAACCGCACAGCAGAAGAAGTGAAATAATGCTTCTCATGAAGTGCTTCATATACTTGCAACTGAGCATGCAATCTCAGTAAGTCAAGGGATAGTTATCTTTAGTCGAATTATTTATTCAACGAATTCCATTTGAATTAGATTCTCGCTTTTTAGCGATCCTGCTATGAGTGGTCTCATGTTTAGGCGTCAAACTTCTAAAAAGGAGTCTCCAGACAGCCCAAAAAATACCCATTCCAATCAACGCCCCCGCTTGGTGGACGTCGCCAAAGCCTCTGGCGTGGCCACAAATACGGCTTCCATGATTCTCAACCAACGCCCCAACTGCTGGGCTTCCGAGGCCACCAAGAAAAAGGTCAAAGAAGCGGCTGAAAGACTCGGATACCGCCCTAACCGGATCGCCTTGGCCGTGCAAAGAGGTCGATACAACACCATCGGACTGATAATCACAGACTTGAACAACCCCTTCTTTAGCCATTTTGCCTACCAGCTCGAACTAGCCGCAGAAAAGAAGGGGTGTGACCTGATCATTGAGCACAGCCGCTTTAACTTGGACCGGGAAAGTCGCTGTCTAAACAACCTTCTCGATCGCCAGGTGGACGGAATCATCGCCTGCTTGATTGATCCCATCGCCCAAAGAAAGATTCTCGAAGAAAAAATAAAATATGGTGTTCCC
>JBAXNJ010000223.1:0-3567 GCA_037133815.1 Betaproteobacteria bacterium | reverse complement strand
TGGTATGGCGAATCGCATATCTTGCACGGCATTGACTTTGAAGTACGCGAAGGTGAATTAGTCACATTGTTAGGTCGTAATGGTGCTGGCCGCACTACGACGCTCAAGGCTATTTTGGGATTGACTGGAAAACGCACTGGCACTATCGAAGTGGCTGGCGTTGAAACCTCTCGCCTACAAACCAATGAAATCGCAAGACTGGGTCTTGGCTATTGCCCCGAAGAGCGCGGTATTTTTTCCAGTCTGAGTTGTGAAGAAAATTTAATGCTTCCGCCCACCTTAGGTGCTGGTGGCATGTCGGTTAAAGAAATTTATGACATGTTTCCCAACCTCAAAGAACGCCGTAACAGCCCTGGCACACGCCTATCTGGTGGTGAGCAACAAATGCTGGCGATGGCGCGTATTTTGCGCACGGGTGCCAAGATATTGTTGCTAGATGAAATCACCGAGGGTTTAGCGCCCGTGATTGTTCAAACCTTAGGTCGCGTGATTCGGCAACTGAAAGCCAAAGGACTGACCATCATCTTGGTCGAACAAAATTTCCGATTTGCTGCGCCACTTGCAGACAGGCACTATGTGATCGAACACGGCAAGATTGAAGTCGTGGTTAAAAAAGAAGAATTGGCAGAAAAAACCGATATGTTGAATGAGTTTTTGGGCGTTTGATTTTTAAATTCCCGCTTGATGTTTTTGTAACCCCCTAGGAGACACCTATGAAAAGAAAGTTAATTGCAATCGCTGTAGCTACAGCCCTAACCACTGCGACATCGCTTATCAGCGCGCAGCAAGGCAAGTTGAGTGATGACGTCGTCAAGATCGGCGTTTTAACGGACATGTCTGGCGTATACGCTGACTACGGCGGCCCTGGTGCATTGACCGCCGCAAAAATGGCTATCGAAGACTTTGGCGGCAAGATGTTTGGTAAAAACATCGAGATCGTCAACGCTGACCACCAAAACAAGCCAGATATTGCCAAGAGCGTGACCCAACAATGGTTTGATCGCGACAAAGTCGATATGACCGTAGAAAACCTCAACTCTGCTGTGGCACTCACCGTGCAAGCTTTGGGTAAAGAGAAAAACAAAATCACTATCGTGACGGGTGCGGCTTCTTCACGCATCACCAACGAAGATTGCGCACCTGATACTGGCATCCATTACCTGATGGACACCATCGCTCTCAGCAATGTGGTGGGTAAAGCCATTGTGAAAGACGGCGGTAACAGCTGGTTCTTCTTAACCGCTGATTACGCATTTGGCCATTCCTTAGAAAAAGACACTGGCGAAGTCGTCAAAGCTGCTGGCGGTAAGGTCATGGGCGCAGTACGCCATCCTTTGTCTACAGGTGACTTCTCTTCTTTCTTGCTGCAAGCCCAGTCTTCTGGTGCCAAAGTTGTGGGTCTTGCCAATGCGGGTGGCGACACGGTGAACAGTATCAAAGCGGCCTCTGAGTTTGGTTTGACGAAAAAGCAAAACTTAGCAGCTCTGTTGATGTTGATCTCTGACGTCCATGCAGTGGGTTTGAACACCGCCCAAGGTTTGTACCTCACAGAAGGTTGGTACTGGAATATGAACGACGAAAGCCGCAAGTGGGCCAGCCGTTTTGAAGCCACCATGAAGAGAAAGCCTAACTCTAACCATGCCAGCGTGTATTCCTCCACCTTGCATTACCTCAATGCAGTAAAAGCAGCTGGAACAGACGACACAGCCGCTGTGATGAAAAAAATGCGCGAAACCCCCATCAACGACATGTTCGCCAAAGGCGGTAAGTTGCGTGAAGATGGCCGTATGGTGCATGACATGTATTTGTTCCAAGTCAAATCACCTGCGGAATCAAAAGGCGCCTGGGATTACTACAACTTGAAAGGCACTGTGAAAGGCGAAGACGCTTTCCAATCTTTAGCGCAAAGCCGCTGCACTGCTTTGAAGAAATAATTTTCTGAAGCTTTTGAACTACAGGCATCCATGACAGATTTTTTTGGCATTCCGATCCAAGCCTTGATGGGGCAACTCATGCTCGGCTTAGTAAACGGGTCTTTTTACGCCCTGCTCTCCTTGGGTCTTGCCGTGATTTTTGGCATGCTCAATATCGTGAACTTCGCGCATGGCGCGCTCTACATGGTGGGAGCCTTTTTTGCATGGATGCTGTTGAACTATGCCGGTATCAATTACTGGTTCGCTTTGATCCTCGCCCCGATTGGGGTGGGGCTCATTGGTGTCTTGATTGAAAAACTTTTACTAGGCTGGATTCGACAACTCGACCATCTGTATGGTTTGTTGTTGACCTTCGGTCTCGCCCTTATTTTTGAAGGTGTCTTCAGAGAGTTTTATGGCTCGTCTGGAATGCCCTACGAACTGCCCGCGATATTTCGCGGCGTGTTCGACCTTGAATTCATGATGCTGCCCAAGTACCGTGCTTGGGTGGTGCTCGTTTCGGTTGTATTGTGTTTGTCCACATGGTTTGTGATTGAAAAAACCCGTCTAGGTGCCTACTTGCGTGCTGGCACAGAAAACCCAGACTTGGTCAAAGCCTTTGGAATCAACGTCCCCCTCATGGTCACCCTCACCTACGCATTTGGCGTGGGCTTAGCGGGCTTGGCAGGTGTGATGGCTGCACCCATTTACCAAGTGAGTCCTCTGATGGGATCAAACATCATCATCGTCGTATTTGCTGTGGTGGTGATTGGCGGTATGGGGTCTATTTTGGGATCTATCGTGACAGGTTTGGGATTGGGACTGATTGAGGGTCTCACCAAAGTGTTTTATGCTGAACTCTCCACCACCGTGGTGTTCATCATCATGGCAGTAGTGCTACTCGTGCGACCCGCAGGTTTGTTTGGGCGGGAGAAATAAGCATGTCTAAAACTATTTTGTATGTGCTTTTACTCGCAGGACTTTTGGTTGCACCATTTGTGGGCTACCCTATTTTTCTAATGAGTTGCCTGTGCTTCGCTTTGTTTGCAAGCGCCTTCAATTTGTTAATTGGTTTTACAGGTTTGCTATCTTTTGGCCACGCTATGTTTTTTGGCTTTGCTGCTTATGTGACTGGCCACGCTTCAAAAGTCTGGGGTTTCACCCCTGAGGTGTGTTTGATATTGGGTACGCTGAGTGCTGCAGGTATTGGTTTGGTGACTGGATGGCTAGCGGTGCGCCGCGAAGGTATTTACTTTGCCATGGTCACTTTGGCATTGGCGCAGATGATTTACTTTATTTGTGTTCAAGCACCATTTACTTATGCAGAAGACGGAATTCAAAGTATTCCGCGTGGCAAATTGTTCGGTCTGATCGATCTGGCAGACGACAAAGTCATGTATTACTTTGTCTTGGCAGTTTTCTTGTTCGGATTTGCGTTGATTTATCGCGTGATCCACTCACCCTTTGGTCAAGTGTTGAAGTCAATTCGAGAGAATGAACCACGCGCGCTGTCTTTGGGTTATGACGTTTCTAAATACAAACTCACTACATTTGTTTTGTCGGGCGCCCTGGCAGGCATGGCAGGTGCCACTAAATCACTGGCGTTGGGACTGGCTACATTGACTGATGTAGGTTGGCAAATGTCTGGTGAAGT